>JBHORK010000051.1:0-15994 GCA_042565725.1 Verrucomicrobiota bacterium | reverse complement strand
AAAGGGACAATGTCATCATATTTAATCATATCCACACCCATATCCGCAATATGCTGAATAAGTCCGTCATACCACTCCTGAGCGCCGGGCTTACTCATATCAACGCCATTGTTATAATTACACCATATGCATTGGTTCTTTCTCCCTGGGTTAAGAACGTCCGCAGCCTTGTACTCAGTCCCTTTAATCGGAAGATTTAATTTAACCGCCTTACGTGGAATTCCGCGCATCAGATGCACTCCGAATTTGAGACCCAACTCATGACATCGATCTATAAGTGGTTTTAATCCATTCGGAAAATAAACCTTTGACGGAAGATAATGTCCGAATTCGTTAATATTAACATCGCTGGCGTGGTTTTCCGCAGGATAAATTGTGCCGGGTTTCAGTTTGTACTCGCCAAACCAGCCGTTATCGATCACAAAGTACTCATACCCGTGTTTTTTAAAACGGGCGCCAAGCGCTTCAATGTTCTCAATTGCCGCTTTTTCATGCAAAGACACGCCATAACTGTCATAGCTGTTCCAGCCCATCGGCGGTGTAGCCGCCAATTGATTCTCCGCGTGAGCAGACATGAACCCGACACTAAGCCCCAACACCAACGTAATATTAAACAACATATTTCTCATTTATTTCCTTTTGTTTTTTAGACGGGATCAACTGGATCTACAGGATCTCGCGCGCTTTGCGCGAAGGCTTTGAAAACAGGAATATAATCGCTATTTCCTTCAACTTCAAAATGTCGAGAGGTCAATATCCCTTTCTCTCCCCCCCATTAATCCTGTTGATCCTGTCCTCGGATCCGTTGGATCCTATGGATCCAGAGGATTAATCCTGTCTATTATTTCTTTCTCTCCGGACGTGGTGCCTTGTAATAACGTTTATGAACAGCCTGAAGCATTGCATGAACCTTCTTCGTCTCTTCGTCCGGATTATCAACATCCGCGACAACGCTTTCTTTACCATTGCTCACTTCACAAAACTTGCCATTGTTATAAAGTTTGTAGCGCTGGGTTCTGGCCCACGCTTGGTTTTTGAAGTAGCAGTAAGCCCAATCACGCGGATTTCCCTTTTGTCCTTTAAGCTGAGACAGAAAGCTTCGTCCGTCAATGTTCAGTTCTACGGGAACCGCTGTGCCGGTTGCTTCACACATGGTGGGTAGAAAATCGCTGAAATCGACCAGGTCTTTAGACACAATACCTTCCTTAACAGTACCCGGACACTGAGCGATAAAAACGGTATGTGTTCCATTATCACCCATACCTTTTTTGCCGCCTCTAACCTTTTGGCCGTTCAGCATAGATTCAATCTTCCTGTCGCATCCGTTGTCACCGATAAACATAACCAGCGTTTTATCGCGAAGCCCCAATTCGTCCAGCTTTGCCGTAATTTTGCCGACCATCTTATCCATGTATGTAACCATATCGCCGAAATATTCAGGCTTACCTATATATTCCTTTGACCCTTTGCTTTTCGGGTCCCAATCCTTTGAATCCGGAGTAGGACAAAACGGAGAATGCGTCAGGATCATTGGGTAGTAGACAAGAAATGGTTTATCTTTGTTACGCCCCATAAAATCACAGGCAAAGTCACTGACAACATCCGGTCCATACTCGCCGTTATTGTAATCTACCGGTTCACCATTGACTTCAAGCTTAGGATTAGAATACCGCGTATCATGTTCCTCTTCGTCGGTGCGCTTGCGAATATGCTGCCACAGACAGCTCTCATCAAAACCAAAATGCTTTGGGGAATCGACCTCATGGCCCAATTGCCATTTTCCGGCAACACAGGTTGCGTACCCGGCCTTTTTCAGCAAATGCGCAAATGTTGTTTGTGTTCTGTCCATGACTCCGAAGCACTTATAATTACGGACATTGTAAATGCCCGTCATGATTTTGACGCGTGAAGGAGTACATACAGGCTGAGAATAACAATATTCGAACCTGGCTCCTGTCTCGGCCATTTTATCGAGTATTGGTGTCTTATAAGAAGTTCCACCGTTAGCGCCGAAACACTCGTAGCCTATATCATCGGCCATGATAAGAACGATATTCCTTCTGCTGTCCGCTTCAGGCTCTTCAGCCAGAATGGCGGAAGGCATTGCTGCCAAGGCAGCAAACCCTACTGCTGATTTTATGAAATCACGTCTGTCTAATTCTATATTTTTCATTTGGCTCCTGTTCATTTCGGACGAATATTAACAAGGACTACACCATGAGTATTAACAGGTGCGGAGAACGAATTCTTGAAGACTCCGAGATCTTTTTGACGCCACAGGTCTCTGACAATCTGCTCACCTTTCAAACCCAGTTCCTCCCAGGAAACCGCTATGTTTCCAGTAGACTCTCCTTTTATATTGAACAGACCAACGGCCACGGACCCGTCTTCCATGGGTTTTATCCATCGATCTGTACCCGGCGTACTACTGCCTGTCGATTTTAAACGCCTGGTCTGCAGGCCGCCGGGATCCTGATTCACTTCTATGACCTCGTCATTTGTCAGCAGGTTGAGAGTGAAATCATCAAAAGCAGTAACATCACAGCTCAAAATAAGCGGGGCCGACAAAAGGCACCACAGACTCACCTGCGAGTACTGTTCATCCGGAGTCAGACTGGTAGGCGTAAATTCCGTATTTTTCTGATTTGGAGTTGCAAGGTTACCAATCTGCAGCATATCAGGATCATTCCAATGACCGGGACTGCTATAGGGTAACCAGGGTTCTACCCCCGTTCCGTTCTTCTTTACACTGCTCCAACTGTTTTTTACATCGCCGGAGGTCCGCCAGCAATTCGAATGTTTAGCCCGTGCCTCGGCGCTCTTAAGCTGTGCGTTATTTGCCAGACTGAGCACAAGATCACGACCGCAATTTACAAGTTCATCATGTACTTCCTTTGCTCCTGCAGGACCGCATTTATACCAGTCAACTTTCGCAAAATCAAAACCCCATTCGGCCCACTGCTTAACATCCTTGTCAAAAAACCAATATTTTCCTTTTTTATGCATGCCCTTCCTTTGCTTATAGGTACTACCGAAGAACTGATGAGGCTGCGAACGATCTTTCTCCGGTTTATAGTACGCCGAATAGTCTCCTTCCGCGTTGGGAGAAGATCCGCCTATAAACCCCGCATAAGTTCCCATCCACGGAGTCGAATAGATCCCTACCTTGAGGCCAAGCGAATGAACATAGTCGCACATGGCCTTCATATCCGTGAATCGTTCGTTCGGCTGAACGGCTTTATACTTGCCGCCGCGCACACCCTGCCAGCAGTCATCAATATTCACATAGGTCCATCCATGATCAACAAGTCCTTTGTCATACATCGCTTTAGCTATTTCACGAACCGCATCCTCACTGACCAGATGGCTGTGACAATACCAGCTGTTCCAGCCCATGGGCGGAGTCAGGCAAATCGTATCGCCAATCTTTATTCGAAGTTCCCGTTCCGCCTTACCCAATTTATTTGCGACTGATATCTGCGCTTTATATTCGCCGGGTTTGGTTACCTTTCCGGTAATAATTCCCGTCTCGCTGTCAATCTTCAGACCGCTGGGAAGATTCTCGGCTGAGTACTCCAGAGGCTTCTTTCCCGTTGCGGCGACCTTGAACAGAAAAGGATTCCCCGGCCGCGCGCCGAAAATCTTTGCCCCGTTAATTCTGGGTTTCGCAGATGGTGGTGGTGTTAATATAAACTTACTCAAGTTCTGCTGCTTTTTGGCAGCACCGAATGCAAGACTACTGATGGCTAATAACGTCGCTATCAATGTTGTATATTTCATCTCTTATTTCCTTTCTTTCCATGTTTGATTAAGCTCTCTTTTCGCATATACAGAAGTATAAGGGCAAAGAGAGCAGAATTGCTCATAAAATCATTGAAGAAATAAGTCTGTTTTTCATGCCTGCCTTTTCCTTCTATTCATTAAAAGACTTACTTTGCCCGAATATTAACCAGAACTACACCGCAATTATTAACTGGCGTGGAAAACGAATCCTTGTAGACGCCCAGGTCTTTTTGACGCCACAGGTCTCTGACAATCTGCTCACCTTCTATTCCAAGTTCTTTCCATGAAACCTTTATTTCAAAGCCGCTTTTCTCTCTTAGATTAAACATGCAAACGGCCAACGAGCCGTCTTCCATAGGTTTCACCCATCTTTCCACATTCCCTGCACCTTCTTCAGGTTTTAACCGTATGGCCTGCATCCCGCCGGGATCCTGATTAACTTCAATGACCTCGTCATTTGTCAACAGACTGAGCGTAAAATCATCGAGTGATGCAATATCACAGCTTAAAAGAAGCGGCGCTGACACAATACACCAGAGACTGACTTGCGTATATTGTTGATCGGGAGTTAACTTGGTTGGTCTGAATGTTTTATTTTGTTGATTCGGAGTTCCAAGCATGCCAACCTGCAGCATATCCGGGTCATTCCAATGGCCGGGACTGCTATAAGACAACCAGGGTTCTAACGAAAGACCATTCCTCATTACACGGCCCCACTGATCTTTTATATCCCCGGAGGTCCGCCAGCAATTCGCATATTTGGCCCGTCCCTCCGCTTCATTAAGCGTTGCATTATTTGCCAGGCTGAATACGATATCGCGTCCGCAATTCAGAAGGTCATCATGTATTCTCTTTATGTTTGGGCCACTGGACTTCCACCAGTCGGCTTTCACATAATCAAATCCCCATTCCGCCCATTGTTTGGCATCCTTATCAAAAAACCAGTACTTACCCGCTTTATTCATACGTTTCCCTTTGGGCCAGCGACCGAAAAACTGATGTTTCTGCAGCCGCTCTTTTTCAGGAATATAATCTTTTGAATAATCTCCCTCTGCGGTGTAACAAGACCCTCCGATGAAACCTGCATAGGATCCAACCCAGGGCGTCGAATAAAGACCTGGCTTAAGGCCAAGCGAATGAACATAGTCGCACATGGCCTTCATATCCGTGAATCGTTCGTTCGGCTGAATCGCATTATACTTTCCGCCGCGCACACCCTGCCAGCAGTCATCAATATTCACATAGGTCCATCCATGATCAACAAGTCCTTTGTCATACATCGCTTTAGCTATTTCACGAACCGCATCCTCACTGACCAGATGGCTGTGACAATACCAGCTGTTCCAGCCCATGGGCGGAGTCAGGCAAATCGTATCGCCAATCTTTATTCGAAGTTCCCGTTCCGCCTTACCCAATTTATTTGCGACTGATATCTGCGCTTTATATTCGCCGGGTTTGGTTACCTTTCCGGTAATAATTCCCGTCTCGCTGTCAATCTTCAGACCGCTGGGAAGATTCTCGGCTGAGTACTCCAGAGGCTTCTTTCCCGTTGCGGCAACCTTGAACAGGAAAGGATTTCCCGGCCGCGCGCCGAAAATCTTGGCCCCGTTAATTCTGGGTGTGGCAGATGGTGGCGGTGTTAATATCTGTCTGCCCGGGTCTTCTTTTGCAAACGTTATACTGGCGGCGCTTAATAATACTGCTATTAGTGTTGTATATCTCATATATTTACTTTTTCTCTTGTGCAAAACATGATTCATTCGGCACAGTATTTTCATCGCCGGTATGAAACTGGTCTGTCTATTTTTTTTAGACTGTAATTTTGTGTGATCTTATTGAAGAACACCAACAGAACACAGCCTTTATATCTATTAAAAGCGTATAAGTTCTATGCCTACTTGAC
The DNA here is from genome assembly GCA_042565725.1 of Verrucomicrobiota bacterium. GTDB lineage: Bacteria > Verrucomicrobiota > Kiritimatiellia > UBA8416 > JBHORK01 > JBHORK01. The sequence continues at coordinate 10,308 of JBHORK010000051.1, read as the reverse complement.
AACAGGTCCGAAAACCTGAAATTCCCATATAGATGGACCCTTGGGTGTTTTAAGGGCCTGAAGACGCACGTACCTGGCGGTAACAGTATCAATATCCCTGATGTATTCTCCATTCAATCTTCCTTCTCTTAATACAGCTTTCCAAGTGTCACCGTCCTTGATCTGTACCTCAAAATCGAGAAGCTTGAATCCATCATGATGATACTGATCAACGATAACTCCGCCTATTTTCACGGGCTTACCCAGATCCAGTTCCAGCCAGGCCTGAAGGTCCTTAGGGTCCGCATGCCATTTTGTATTCGGGTTGTTGTCTATCGCGAATTTTGCAGCGCTCACATCCTTATCTCTGCCCTGAGACACGCTTGACGCCGTAACCTTTTCAACAGGAAGTACCGGCCGCGGTTTTTTAGCTACAACCCGTACAGGTTTAAGTTCAAGAGCATTGCCGTCAATCTTAAGCTCTATAACAGTAACAACCGGCTCCTCATCCACTTCGGGTCTCGAAATAATTATACCACTATCATTCTGCGTGACTTGAACTTTGCCGCCGGACAGTGATTTCGCGTTTATAATTTTCTTATCTATTGCAGGCAGCAGCAGATCGTTATCGGCAGACCACTCCATTACAAACAGATAAATAGTATCATCTTTGCGAGTCGCCGCGCCCCATTTTTGAGCTTTAAATGGACCGCCCCGTGTTTTGTAAACACACTTGCCGTATTCTTTCAGCCAGGCTCCCATTTTATTTAGATGTTCAACCATAGGAGGATCAATTATTCCGTCCGGTCTGGGGCCAACGTTGAAAAGAAAATTCCCATCATTACCAAACGTATTAAGCATCGCCTTAATGCACTCATCCACCGACCTCATTCTGTCGTCAGGCTTCCATGACCATTGCGTTCCTGACGTCATGCAGGTTTCCCATGGGCGTTCGAACAGAAACTTTCCTACACGCTGTTCCACAGTCTCAAAATCACCGGCAAAACTGCACCGATCATTAATCAGGATTTTCGGCTGAAGCTTGCGAAGCATTTTCCACACGCGTTCTGAAGAGGCTTTCCAGTTGCCTTGCGTTCCACCATACCCGTCGAACCAGAGAACCAGCATATCTCCATAATTCGAAGCAAGTTCTCTCACCTGTCCCACATAAAACTCTTTGTACTTCTTATTGTCACCAACACAGAAGTCCGGATGATAAAAATCAAGCGGCTAATAGTATACTCCAAACTTAAGCCCGCCTTTTCGACATGCATCAGCAAGCTCTTTTATCACATCGCGCTTGAACGGCGTGGACATGATATCGTATTCGGTAAGTTTGCTGTCGAACATGGAGAAGCCGCCATGATGCTTGGCTGTAATCACCATGTATTTCATGCCCGCATCTTTAGCGATCTTCACCCACTCATCAGCATTAAACTTTTCGGGATTAAACTTTTTGTAAAGATTATCATAAATCTCAGGAGGAACAGTCCCTTTATTGGACATGTGCTCTCGGCCCCGGCGCACGCCCGCGCGCGTCCAGCTTATATTTACCCCCAGCATAGAACTCATATCCCAGTGAATAAACATACCGAACCGCATATCCTGCCATTCTTTTATTGCGTCAGGATGAGGTTTCAGCCAGGCCTTCGGGTCAACTGTTTCTTCCGCTGCCTTTTCCTCTGCAAATGTATTGAATGTAAGAGCCATTGCAAAGATGGCTGCTGCAGCACTATGAATACGCACAATAATCTCCTTTTAATTCGTTTTTATCGTTAATGACTTTTGGCCTTTTTTAATATCGTAAGAGGAACCGTTAATCACCAATGTATACGCTCCATTGCTTTTGACGGCAACCTTACCTTTGCCTTCATAAACAATACTCGTCAATATATCGCCAAAACGCAGATTCTTCAATCCATGCTTTCCTTGTTGATGTAAAAACCACTCAATACGCCTTTTGGACGCATCAATAACATGAAACCCTAAAACATTTTCTATGAACAGTGAAATGGGGCCCAAGGCCGACCAACCGCAAAAGTTGGCCCGGACGCGTCTTTTGCCATGCTTGGCAGGTTCCGCTCTGGAGGGACTATAGCATTCCCATATCGTGTGCGGTTCGTATTCCTTATATGTTTTCAACATATGCTTCACAATGTTTTCTGCGTTCTCAGCAGCCAATTCATAGTAGCCATATTTCTGTATGGCTTTAACACTCATATAAGCGGTCGGCAGCCATACTGAGCCGCGCCAGTATTCGCCATAATCTTCAACAAAATCAGGATCGTTCCTTGCCAGCGTTACCCATGGAATATCTCCCCCGAAAACCTCGGGGTTTTTCACCAGCTTCACCATTTGAGCAGCCTGTTCTTTTGAACACATCTCCGCCAGCATAGGCCAGAATGAAGCCGGGGTCATAACTTTCATGTGCTTCTTCGTATCAACATGAATGTCATAGTAAATACCGTCTTTTTTGTCCCAGTAATGATCGTTTACAAGTTTCTTAAGCTTCTCATATTCCGCCATGTATTTTCTTTGCAGGGCTTTATCGCCCAGCTCTTCGGCAAGACGGGCAATGCTCAGCGCGCTGAGTCCCTGCTGTGCTATGGCGTCAATCCAGAGCATCTTGGGGTTATTCGGCCTTGATCGTGTTGCCTTTTCCCCGCGTCTCCCGCGAGGAGTATTATCCATGCCGCTTCGTCCGCCTTCCCAATGATAGCCTAAAGGAACACGCTTCACGCAGGTTTTTGCCCTTGAGGGCTTATTAGGAGGTGGAATAACATATCCCGGCTGAACAGTATCGAACCATGCAAAATGCTTTTGCAGATATTGCTTCTCATGAATCAGTTTTTCCAGATGCTCTTTATCTCCTGTCAGCTTGTAGTATTCCAGCTCAGTCCAGGCAAACAGCGGAGGATTATCCGGAATAGAGATTTTCCCGGACGACGCAACACCATCGTGCAGTGGAGCATAAAAGTTATTCAAGGTCTGAATGCCAGGGAACACTTCAGGGCTATACTTGCAGAACTGCACCATAAAACAGGTGTCCCATATCCAGTCCTCGCCTTTACTGAATGCCTCGTCCATATAAGGCGATTGAGGGAGTCCCTCTTTCACCATGATATGGTCATGTGCAAGTTCCCAGGCTTTCCAGTACAGCTCAATATAGCCGGCATTATCTTCAAACACAGGTTCAGGCACCTGCTTTTTCCATGTTTCATCAGCAGAACTTTTTTTTCCATATGCAGAAGAAACTGCCAAAGAAAAAATAAACGACAATAAAACAAAAAAAACAAATCTATTTTTCATACTTCACCTTCACATTAACATACGCAATACAAACTATTTGCCATACTTATAGAGGCACCCATCTTTACCGGACATGTAGAGCGCCTTGCCCGCAACCGCCATGCCGTCCCATACGGGGGCGGCAGGAAGTTTCATTCTCTTACTTATGGAACCGTCAACAGCAGATACAATAATCATATCAGCATCGTTTTCCCATGACTCGGACTGCGCCTTGATTTTCTCGTCTACACCGGGCTCACCCAGCACATGAATAATTTCCGGCTCTTTATAAAGCTTTGCCGGACCGGCCAGCAAAATACTGTCGCCGACCTTGAGCATACATCTTGCCAGTATTGGAGCGTCAACAGACCACAAGATCTGCCTGGCTTTACTTTTGGCGCTTCCTTTCTGATTCTGTTTTGCCGGGGCTGAAGAATTCACAGAATTTAATTCAGCGGCGTATATCCTGTAATCCATTGTCGATCCCCATTGATATTTCTTCCGCCCGAAACCATATACATGAGTTTCGTCTGTAACCATTATGCGGCCCGAATGATTCTGCTCGCCCGTATTAACAAATCCGCTGGTGCTTCCGCCATAGTCATCAGCATAGCTCCAGAAAGAACGATGAAACCACGTGTCATTCAGAAAACCGTTAACTGAGAACATATGCTTTTTCTTGTTCTTGGACAGCTTGCACTCAAGATCATATGTCTGTGAACGCATGAATATGTTTTTCCCTACTGCCGACAAGATATCCGGCGATGCCGGCGTAGTGTCTCTTCCCCTGATTTGGCTCCCTGACATTTCATGGCGCTGCTTATACTTCACTTCACCGTTCATCGGATCCAATCCATACATATACAATCCGCCATCTGTGAATTTCGATCTGCCGGCAACAGTATAAATCAGGCCGTTATGATAAAGAACAGAACCCTGCACCGGCCAGGCAGATGCCACATGACCATCATCTACAATCCGTTCATTAACAGGCGCCAGCAATCTGCGCCAGACAAGTTTTCCGTCAGAAGCCTTCAGGCAAGTCACCTTTCCGTCAGCGCTTCCGAATATACATAATGAGCCCAAAATCGTCGGCGGTGAGTCAACCAGTCCGCCCGCCACATGTTTCCAGACAACTTTGCCTGATTGTGCATCAACGGCAACAACTGTATGACTGTCCTTAAGCGCCACGTATACTTTACCGTCTGCAGATACAGGCGCTGTTAATTCTCCCTTGAGCTGGATTTTCCATGCGACATCAAAATTTTCCGGAAGCTTGCCCCTGGTCGAACCGCCGCGCGCTGCATTTCCTCTGTAAGTCAACCAACTGTTCTTGTTCGATGTTGAAAGTTCGATGTTCGATGTTCGATGTTCTTCGTAGGCTTTCCCTTTCTCAAGTCTTTCTTCTCCTGACTCCTGGCTCCTGACTCCTGACTCCTGCGCCTGCTCCGCAGGCGCGAGCGCCGCAAACCAGTTGAACTTGGATTCAGGGTAGCAGTTACAGGGATCAGGCGCCCTGTAAATAACCCCGTTTGCAGGCATGAACCCGTATCCGCATGCGCCCCTGACCCAATCATCAAGAACAACAGAACCATCCTTGAAACCAATTGAATTTACTCCGATTTTTGAAGCAAGCAGATAATTTTCCGTCGCCTTCGCAGGATAACAGCGATGATGAAAAGTCTGAGCAAATTTGATTGGATATTCCTTTACCGGTTTTCCTGTGCGCAAATCCAGACCCTTGAGCACCGAGCTGGCGGCAGATGTCATATTACCGGCCCAGACAAGGCCCTGCGCAACAAAAAGATCTTCAGGGCTTTTGAATCCCGACGGCGGATGATCTGCAGTCCAGAGCTTCTTACCGTCCACGGCAGAAAATGCGGTCATTGTATCATGCCCGCCATTACTGCTGTTGCCATTCCGGGTCCACGCCATATTTTCGCCGCCGGAAAAAATGATAACATCTTTGTGTATAACAAGTTTCGCGCCGTACCATCCCGGATACTCCTGCCAGACAGGAACCTCAGGCGAAGTCCACACCTTCTCTCCCGAAGCCGCATCCAGCGCCACAATCGATTTGGTGTCGTGGAAATATACCTTCTCACCATCAGTTGCCAGACTCATGGGGGCAAACTTACCGTCAAAACTCCAGAGTTCCTTGCCGCTCTTACGGTCATAAGCTATCAGACGCCGTTCAGCATTAAGCCAGAGCGGAGACATAATGGCTCCCAGCAACTTATACCCGAGACTGTATTGGGAGATGGATGAATGAAGTCCCTTTTTCTTGCCTCGCCCTTCGTTAAGATCTTCAAGCGGATCCTTGCCGGTAAGTCGCAGGGCAAACATTATTTTGTCGGTAACTATAATCTCTTCACAGCGTTCAGACCCGGCAAACACCTTTTTTTCGGTTCCGTCGATCGCGCTGAGCTGAGCAACAGGTTCCTTAATGCCCAGCGTTACAAAAACATCATCACCGACCGATACAAGTCTTCTCGGCAACGTCGCAGGCATGCTTTTAAGCGTCAATAGATGCGGACACCATTCCGGTATTGGCTTTTTCCATAGAAGCACACCGTTAAAAGCATCACGGGCTATAAGCGACCATTTGGAGGGGAAAAGAATCGATGCACTGGTCGCCTCATCAAATATGTAAAACAAACGGCCTTTTGATGTCACCATCGCGTTCATACTCGACATATGATCGTGATGCCTGAGCATTTCAGGGCCTGCCACCCACTTCACCCTGCGCGGCGGGCCTATAATCGTATCCATGGCAACAGCATTATTATCTGGCGCATGCATCGCATGACTCCATTCATCCATTTCCTTTGGGAACGGCTTTGCCCAAAGCTTCCGGCATTCACGATCAACAGCCACACCATAGGGCGCCAGCACACGGCGCATCTCGTCAGTCACATTATCCCCGGACACAATCACATTCACAGTGTCTGAAACAAACGGTATTATTGCACCATTCCATAAACCTACGGTTATGGAGCCATACTTATTCTGTCCTGCAAGATTGTTGCGCATGGTATTCATCTTCACCGCATCCCGCACCAGCCCGTGCACAAGAAAAGTTCCCTGTCCCTGCAATTCGATTAGTTCTTGTTCACTTCCGGCATCAAGTACAACAATCAGCCCGCCGTGTACCCCGGCATCTTCAGGCAAATTTGCGGCCAAACAAGTTACAGACGAGATCACAGCTATTATCAAAACAAAATGTTTAATCATTATATTCCCCTATGATGAACTTCTACCCCTTTTTATCTCCTAACTATCAAAAAAACTACGCTGAAACCAGACATAGAGACATTACATCTATCATAATTTTTCGTAAAAAGAAACTAAAGGCAGGCTGTCTTTATTGTAACAATTCGGCAGGTATGATTTTGATTTTCCGTCAGGACCATCGGCAAAGACAACACCGCCTGCGACCGCGATCGGCTCAACTCCGGAAGGAATGGTAAGAGTAACGCTGCTGCCGTTGATTACCGCAGCAACCTCATACCAGGAACCATCTGCAGTCTCCACGGCAAAACCAAGCGGCGATTGACCAGAAGCTTTGCGGATCACCAGTGTTTTGTCGTCCTTGCGGGACTCAGCACGCTTGATTATGACGCCATCCTTGCCCAATGTAACCGATTCTGCTTCCTCTGCTGAAATCATCTCCACTGAAGCTGCATGCAGCCCTTCGGCATGGTCAAGCTCAATGGTTATATTTTCCCCGCTCCGTTCCGCTGAGCGCAATGTCGGCGCCTGCCAGACGATATCTTTTCGTCCGTATTCACGTGCCAATATACCCATGGCCATGCGCGCCGCCGTATCAGTTTTTGACGCATAATGACAGGCATCTCCAAGGTCAACGGTAACTGCCATTGTTGAATTGCTGTCACGCAGGCAATAACGCCATTGGGCATCCAGGAAATACAGTCCCGGACGAGATAGATGTGTGCGTTTTCCGGGCTGACGCGCCTGAGTTTCCAGCGGCCTGCAATATGTAGCAATCTGACCGAAATGGAATGGCAATGGTTTACCCCAGCGCTTGCGCCAATCGTTGACAAGGAGTTGCTTGAGATCAGTATACAAATCATACTGTTGTATATTGGCCTCGCCCTGAAGCCAAACAAACCCGCGTATGCCGTATCCTTCCACCGGGCGAAGATATTTGGTATCCATGACTGATGGGGCGCCCCGGGCACGCTTATCCGCGGCTACTTCTTCTGAAACCAGTTCTTTGCGTAACCAGCCCTGAATGCTTGATCCGCCTATAGATATATCAGCCGTCCCGACCGGAACTTCCAGTTCTTTGCATAATGATACAGCCAGGCAACCGGGGATATTCCCTCCACTTGTAATAATACTCCAGCCAACAGGTTTATTGCGCCCGGGACCGCGGTAGACCCGTGCGAGTGAATCTTTCCTTGCTGATTGCGGGATAACCGAACCAGTACGCGACCAGCATCTTGTTCTGCCGCCGGCAGTCATGTTGGACTGCCCGGAACATAACCATACTTCGCCTACCAGAATATCCGCGCGCCGTAAGGTGTTGTTGCCGACAACAACCAGTTCTCGCCCCTCAGCGCTTGCTTTCATCGGGCTGAGCTCAACACGCCACAGTCCGTTTGTATCTGCCTGCGCAGAATGTTCCTGCCCCGCGAAACTCACTTTAATCTTCTCACCGGGTTTTCCTGTCCCCCATACAGGCACAGCCTGATCACGCTGAAATACCGCATGATCAGCAAATATCTCCGGTAGCTCCACACCAAAAAGATGTTCACAGGTCAGAATGTTCAGGGTAATACAAAAAAACAGAATAAAATAATATCTCATATCAATTGTCCTTTATGGTTGTTTAAACGATTGATCCGCAGCGAGATCAATCTCTGCGGAAAGTGAAGGGGCACTGCATCCTGAATCGCTCAATTCAACAGTGTAACGTCCTTTTTCAGCCTTCCATTGTCTGCTTTGCACATCATAGAATGCAAGATCATTGATTTCCAGCGGGATAACAACATTTTTGGACTCACCAGGCTTAAGCTCGACTTTATCAAATCCCCGTAAAAATCTATATGGCCGCTTAACCGTTCCATCAGGAGCTTTAACATAAAGCTGCACCACATCCGCGCCAACCCTGGATCCGGTGTTTTTCAGCGTACACTGAACATTCCAGCCTGCTTTCTGCGGCGTTACTTTCATATCGCTCAGCTCAAAACTTGTGTAACTTAAGCCGTAACCGAACGAATATACCGGCTTAATTTTTTCCGCCTCAAACCATGCGTGCCCGATCAAATTACCTTCTTTATATTCGGTATAAAAAGAAGGCGCTTTGGAATAAGCTAAATCACGTGCCTCAGGCCCCATGCCTGCCTCTGTATGAGGATTGGGGCTGGTCGGTTTTGCAGGCCATAATTTCAACCGCATGAGAGGATAGTCCGTGATCGCGTTTCCGAATGTACATGGCAGGCGTCCGGAAGGATTTGTCTTGCCGGAAATAATATCTGCAACTGAATAACCCGTGGCCTGACCTCCGTACCATGCAACAAGAACAGCTTCCGGCAGGTTCTCCCAATCTGTCATCTTCGCGGCAGATCCCGTTTGAAGCACAACCAGCAAACGATCGGAAATACTGTCCAGATGTTTGAGCTCATCCATGCATCCTTTATAAGCAATCCGAAGGTTTCCATGATCGCCCCCTTCGCCGCCCCGTCTGGTATTCACACAGTAGATAATAAGCGCTGCATCTTTGACTGCGTTCTTGTCAAGTGAAGCAACTTTCTTAACATATTTTATTTTATCTTTTCCGTAACAGTCCGACAATCCCTCAAGGATCGAACAATTGCCTTGCCCTTCATTAACCAGCCCTGATCCTGATCCTGATTCAGCCACAACAGCCCCCGGACCGGTTAGGATAATTTTATCCGCGCTTTCAACAGGAAGCAGTTTACTCTTATTCTTAAGAAGAACCATGCCGCCGGCGACCAGTCCACGAAGGCGTTTACGGTGCCCGGCAGTGTTAAGAGCTCCCTTACCCCTGGAATCAGGGTCCAGCACACCTGTTCGCGCGTATAATTTCAGAATACGGGCAGCCATCCGGTCAAGTAGTTCCATCGGAAGCTCTCCTGACTTGAATAAATCGGCCAGATTGTCCCGGTAAACATATCTGCAATTTCCGGTAGTCATATCAAGCGTGGCAAGCGCTGATGCTTTGGCTTTATATGCGCCGCGCCAGTCGGTTAAGATTACACCGTCAAACCCGACCTGCTCACGCAGTATGGTTTTAAGCAAATGCTGATTCTCGGAAACGTATGTATCATTGACCAGATTATTTCCGGTCATAATCGACCATGCATCAGCCTCACGAATGGCACGCTCAAACGGGTAAAGATACACTTCGCGCAGGGTTCGTTCATCAACTCGCGAACTGGTCAAATGACGTTTTGTATCCATCTCATTTGCCACAAAGTGCTTCAGATTAGCCCCGACCTTCTTGCCTTGCAGACCCCGTACATACCCAATTGTCATTTCTGCCGCAAGGTACGGGTCTTCACCGAAATACTCAAAACTGCGGCCGGCACGCGGGTCGCGCATCATATTCAGGCCCGGTCCGAGCAGAACATGTTTTTTAAGAGCAATCATTTCATCCGCAATAATTGAAGAATAATCGGAAGCAGCCTGCCGGTCCCATGTGGCCGCCAACAGAAGAGTGGATGGAAGGGCCGTGGTACGCGTCTTACTTTTCTTGTCCCGCACACGAATACCAACCGGTCCGTCCGCTACAGCGAGCTGCTGTATATTTAAACGCGGCACACCTCCGGAGAAAAAGTCACCGTATGTCAGATTGATCTTTTCTTCAAATGTAAGCTGATCCAGTATCTTCTTTACTCTTTCTTCAATGGCCTGCCCTGAATCCGCTGCTGCCGCCGCAGCAACAAGCGCCATGCACAGCACTCCGCAAACAATTCGAGCCCACCCTTTTCTGTTTTTATTTTGTGTCATTTTCGCCACATTCCTTTTTCTTGTTTTGCTGTCTTCACATAG
>JBHORK010000050.1:0-16562 GCA_042565725.1 Verrucomicrobiota bacterium | reverse complement strand
ATGCCGCGATTTTCTCATTATGCGTAACAATGATAAGTGTGTGTTTCCGTTTCTTCGTTAAAGAGAAAAGGCAATCGAGTACCTGTTGTCCTGTACCATCGTCGAGATTACCCGTAGGCTCATCCGCCAATACTACCTGCGGGTCATTCATTAATGCGCGCGCGAGCGCAACACGCTGTTGTTCTCCGCCGGAAAGCTCCATGGGCGTATGATCAGCCCGATCAGCCAGTCCCACGGCTGTGAGCAATTCGAGTGCCCGTTTCCGGGGACCAAGCGGAGACAGGGATGATCGCGCAAACTTACCAAGCGCCATGGCAGGAAGCATAACATTCTCAAGAACATCCATTTCCGGAAGAAGATGGTATGATTGAAATACAAACCCTATTTGCGCGGCACGGATACGCGTGCGACGTTCCGGAGCGGCGTTATAAATATTCTCGCCCATAACAAGCACTGTCCCTTGCTCTTCTTCATTCAAGCCGTCCGGCTTATCCAGGCCACCGAGGATATGGAGAAGAGTACTCTTGCCGGCGCCACTGATACCTACCACGGCAACGGCCTCGCCCGGCTGGACCTCAATACTGGCACCTTTCAAAACAGGTACCGAGGTTCTGCCTATCATATATGTCTTATGTATATTTTCAGCTTTTACTAATGGTTCCATGTTCAACTCACTTCGTTCGTTGGTTATCGGTTATTTATTATCAGTTATTTCGGACAATTAACCATTAACTGATAACTATTAACCGCGCGCCTCCCAGGCGCGCTACTCATGTCTTAATGCGTCAACCGGATCAAGGTTCGCTGCCCGGCGCGCCGGCAGAAGACTACCTAATGTGCAGAAAACTATTACAAGCAGTACTATTCCTGCTACATCTTTAACCGATGTACTACACGGTATTTTGTCCAACCCGTATATTCCCTTAGGAAATACTTCAATGTCTATTTTTGTCAATAACGCAACAATATGTTCCATATTATTAAGAATCAATAAGCCGACCCCTACTCCCAGAGCACAGCCGACAAGACACTGAATCCAGCCCATCCAGACGAAGGCGCCCATGATCTTGCCCGATGAAAATCCAAGCGCCTTCAGGAGTCCGATTTCATTTGTCTTTCGCACAATTATAACAATGATGGTGTTGGTAACACAGAAAATAGCCACTATCGTAATGAATACAAGCAGGATAAACATCAGGGTTTTCTCGTGACTAAGCGCGGCAAAAAGCATTTGGTCCACATCTTTCCATGTACTGACCGACAGCGATGGCGGCAACATGGCCCTGACTTTATTGGAGAATGCCTCAAAACGGAACGGGTCCTCAGTCATGATATAAATGGAGCGTGTGCCGTCTTCAAGTCCGAGCAGGTCTCTGGCTACCTCAAGTGATGTAAGAATAAAGCCTGAATCGAAATCGCGCATGCCCATATTGAAAATACCCGAGACTGTCAGTTCTTCCGGCAGATAGAGCTCATCTTTCGACATCACGTTCTGCGGCGAATAGACCAGGACTTTATCGCCTTCACTAATTCCCATTGAACTGGCCATATCCTGTCCTATTACAGTATTATTTCCATTCAGATCGAATTTACCGAATCGTATAAAGTTCGTCTCAGAAACGCGGCTTACACTCGCGGCCCTGTCGGGATCCATACCGATAACATACGGGGCAACTGACCGGCCTTTATACTGCATAAGCGTTAAAGTTTCGATTACCGGTGATACGCCTGTTATACCCGGGATAGTTTCAATTTTACGGCATAATGCTTCTTCGTCGCGTATTACGCCGTGCCAGGAGGAAACAGTGATATGCGGTTTGAAGCTCAGGATTTTTTCACGCCACATGTTGTCGAAACCGGTCATAACGGACAGAACGATGACCAGAATGGCTACACCTATCAGAACGCCAATAACGGATATCAGGGTGACCACTGAGATGAAAGACCGTTTAGGCTTCAAATATTTTAAGGCCAGGAATAATGGGAAAGGCATATTTCGTATCTCGTATTTCGTGAAGCGTATCTCGTAAGAGTCTTGTCTCTTTTCTTACGCTTCATGTTCTTTACTATTCACGCTTTTGGTCGTAATTGCGGAAACAATATCACATCACGAATTGTTTCGGCGCCGGACAATATCATCATTAATCTGTCTATCCCGATCCCCATGCCGCCGGCCGGCGGCATGCCGTGTTCAAGCGCTGTGAGGAAGTCTTCGTCGATTTCTCCTTCTCGGGATTCCAGGCGTTTTCTCTGTTCCAGCGGGTCATTAAGCTCCGTATAGCCCGGCGCTATTTCCTGTCCTCCGATTTCCAGCTCGAACACATCTACAAACGATTCGTCATCCTCACATGCTTTTGCCAATGGAACAAGTTCCGCCGGCAATCTCGTAACAAATGTGGGCTGAATCAGAGTACGCTCTATTGTTTTCTCATATATTTCGTGAGTAATTTCTGACATACCCCAGGCGGGATCTATTTCAAGCTCCAGGCTTTCGGCTTTTTTCCGCGCCTCATCAATGGGCAGGTCAAACCAGTCGGCGCCCATTTTTTCTAATATCAAATCGTTATAAGCAACTTCCCGCCACGGCGGAGTGAGATCAATAATTGTTTCTCCGGCTTCTATCCTCAGCGTACCGAATACTTTCTCTGCAACGTGTGTAACAAGGCCCTGCACCAGCTTTTTCATGCCGTTGACATCTGAATATGCTTCGTAAATCTCCAGCATTGTGAATTCGGGGTTATGCGTGCGGGAAAGACCTTCGTTCCTGAAGTTCCTGTTCAATTCAAAGACCTTGTCAAATCCGCCTACAAGCAGTCTTTTAAGATATAATTCCGGTGCCACGCGCAGATACATATCGGAGTTCAAGGCCGCATAATGGGTTTTGAACGGTTTTGCAATCGCGCCGCCGGCTTGTGCCTGCATCATCGGAGTTTCTACCTCAAGGAAGCCTTGTTCAAACAGATAATTTCTTATCTCATGAATTGCGCGAGTTCTTTTATGAAAGAACGCGCTTACATCAGGACTTGAGATTAAGTCCAGATATCTTTGACGATAGCGCGTCTCAACATCCTGAAGGCCATGCCATTTTTCAGGAAGAGGGAGAAGGCTTTTGGACAACAGCACCCATTTTTCAACCTTAACAGTCTGCTCACCTGTTTTTGTGATAAAAAGAGAACCTTCGACGCCTATATGATCTCCTATATCGAGCAGTTTAAATGCCTTGAAAGAATCATCGCCCAATATATTTTTCTGGACATATATCTGCAACCGTCCGGACCCGTCGCTAAGATCCGCGAAGATACTCTTCCCCATGCCCCTGATAGTTGTGAGCCTGCCGGCGGCTGTTACCTTTTTTTCTTCTTCAAACACCGCCCGTATTTTCGACAAGCATCCTGTTCGTTCGAAAGCATGGCCAAACGGTTTATGGCCCATTTTTTCAAGTTCGGCCATATTGGCCAACCGCTGATCTCTGTATTCATTTGATGTTATATCGGTCATATGTTCAGAATTCAGAATTCAGAAGACAGAATTCAGAATATTTCCTTGTTTTTGGGGAGATACTGTCTCGCCTATATATTTCAAAAAATATTTAATAGTTTTGCTTTACATGAAATGTATAATAAATGAGTAACAAGTGACAAGCGGCAAGTTTCTCAGCCACAGGCTACTTGCCCGCCTGTGGAGGGATCCGCCTGCGGCGGAAAGTTCTGAGTTTGATTTTCATATAAGGCACTCAAAAAAGAGTTTCCAGCACAAAATGCCCCAATTAAAGTTGAAAGCTAAAATTTAAAAGCTTAGGCTTAGATCATGAAAAAGCATGCTACTATGCTGTTATTCGTAAGTCTCCTGTTGTGCAGCACGCAAATGCTATACGCCAAAACGCCGGATCTGAAGTTTCTCTCCTCTGTTGACCTGCCTAATATCGGGCTGAAGATCAAATTAATGAAGCCGGTAACAGAACGTCCTGTTTCATCTCCCCGTATTCATACATATACAATGACATGGCCGGACGGAACAACCAAAACACAGGACAGGATCTCACCTCTCGAGTTATTCCGGCACAGTCACTGCGCCGGGATATGGTCAGACACCAGCGGCAACACGCTGACCCTGGCCAGAATTCTCACGCTGTTCCCGACAAACTTCAGTGGTGAGCATGTGTTACGAGAGGAGTACGACGCAAAGATTGAAGAAGCCCAAAAGGCTAACCCTGAAGAATGGACAACAGATATGCTGGCTCAATGGGTCACTGATTTTGTCGGAAACGACAAAACCGCCAAGGCGGAAGTTATATCACGTAAACCCTTTCGCCTCAAAAATCTTGTAAAAATTAGATTTAAAAACAACCCGAGGATGATTGCGTATGCGTTTCTTTTAAATCGATCCGCTGCCGGACAATATCGCGCTCCAGAGCACTGGCTTCTTGCTTACTTTCAAATAGGGGAAAAGGTCGACTTCTTTAAGGCGGAAAAAACGATAGAAAAAGATTTTATTAATTCAGTAACTTCATCAAGCGCGTTCGCTAAAAAGAAGACAGCCGGCCCGTCAAAAGTATTCCAAAGTAAAGCTAAGAAGAAGAACAGCACTAAATCGCCGGAATTTCTGGCCAGCCGGGAACAGGTAATTAACAGCATAAAGAACATGAATGACTGGTGGTTCGCTGAGACCGAGAACTATATATTACTATCCAACTTGAAGTCTAGATACGCTGTCATGGTCAAGAGTCTTCAGGGTGAAATCGAATATCTTAGGACCGCCTACGAGAAATTCATGCCGCCCGAGACCGATATTTCCGCTGTAAGTGTAATCAGGATATTCGGATCTTCTGATGAATACATAGCCTATGTGGGAGAAAATCACGCCTGGTCAGGAGGACTCTGGATGCCATCCAAACGAGAGTTGATTATCCGGTCCTCTGATTGGGCCCGAGGCAAAGACAGTCAACGCATAATACGAAAGGTCACTTATCACGAAGGATTTCATCAGTACATCTATTTCGCATTACAACAAGTCAGGCTTTCAATGTGGTTTAATGAGGGACATGCCGAGTTTTTTGAAAATTCAAAAATCATGAACAATAAACTCACCATAACCGAAGATGAGTATAAGGCAGAAATCATAAAGAATATGTCATCGTCCGACATCAATATAGAAGAATTAATCAAGATGACGCGTGAAGAATTTTACAATAAAAATGAGAAAGAACGAGATAAGAACTATCAACTATCCTGGGCTCTTATTTATTATCTCAGAAAATACGCGCCGCTTGAGAAACCGCCGCGATACGCCGAAATTCTTGATAAATATATTTACGCACTGCAGGAGACAAAAGATTACGACAAGGCAACTGACGCCGCGTTTGAAGGAATAGACATGGTGTTGTTTAAGAAGGACTTTATCGAATTCTGGAAGTCCAAAAATAAACGTGGTTATGCTAAAAGAAATCTACTGTTTCAGAAGAAGAGATAGGGGGAGTGACACGGAGACACGGCGAAGGGGCGACGCGGCGAAGGAGAGAGGAAGAAAAGGCCCGCCCGTCCTGCTACTCATCTTTCGGTCCAAGCAATTTTCTGGTTGAAGAAGAAATCGAATCCGCAAGGCTATACATTACAGGAACAAGAACAAGTGTAAGCACTGTAGCCAGAGCCAAACCGAAAATCACGGCAACTGCCATAGGCACCCACCAGCTGCTTGTTTCACCACCGGCAACAATCTTAGGCGGCCATGAATGAATATCCAGGCTATATCCTATAGCCATCGGGATAAGCCCCAGGATGGTTGTAACAGCAGTTAAAAGGACGGGGCGAAGCCTCATTCTACCCGCGGCCACAACCGCTTCAGTTGCGTTCATTCCTTCTTTTCTCCGCTGCAATATACAATCAATAAGAACAATCGCATTATTCACTACAATACCTGCCAGGCTGATTATTCCAAGCCCTGTCATAACAACACTGGGTTTCATATTACATATCAGCAGGCTCCACTGAACACCGGTAAAAGACAGAATTACTGTAAAGAGAATAATAAAAGGAAGGACAACAGAATTAAACTGCAGAACAAGTATGAGAAAAATCATGAATAACGCAACAAGAAAGGCCCTGAAAAGAAAAGCCATCGCTTCCTGCATCTCCTCAGTATCACCCGCATAATTAACAGAATACCCTCTTGGAAACTCTATTTTTTTCAGGCGTTTCCGAATGTCTTTAAGGATCGCGTCAACTGAACGATCCTGGTTGTCGCCTGTAATAGAAACCATACGTTTCTGATCTTTTCTATTGATAGAACCTTTACCGGCCTCATAAACAACTTCTCCAACAGAAGAAAGAGGAACGCTTCCACCGCCTTGAAGCGGAATAAATATCTCGTCAAGCAGAGCCAGTGTACTGCGTTGGTTTTCGGGCAAACGCAAGGTGATATCATACTCATCTTCATCGGGCCTGAACTTACTGCTTTCTATTCCGTAAATAGAAGTTCGAAGAAAAAGACCTATTGTATCAGTATCAAGTCCAAGCAATGCCGCACGATGCCTGTCGACTTTAAACTGCAGTTCCGGCAATGCTTCTTCAAAATCATCCTGTAGATTAACCAGGCCGGGAACAGATTTTATCTCGTTAATGATTTTCTGAGCGTAAACTGAAAGAACATCAAAATCTTCGCCGGAAAGCTCAATCGTTATAGCCTCTCCTGTAGGCGGACCCATTTCTTCTTTTTTAACAGCAACTTCGGCTCCTGGTATTTTACCTATTGCTGTCCGTATTTCCCCTACCAGTTCCACTGTATTTGTTTTACGCTCATCCTGATCAAGAAACTCAACATGAATATTGCCCTGATGCGTTCCACTGCCCCCTCCCCATATGCCGCCCATTCCGGAGCCTGAGCCTACTGTAGTAAGAATAAACTCTATATCATTATACTTATAAAGCTTGTCCTCAATAGCTTTAAGGGTCTTATCCGTACGTTCAATGCTTGTTCCCTGTGGAAATTTTACGCTCACCGTCGCATTCCTTGGCTCGACCTCGGCAAACAATTCCTTATCTTTACCAAATCTTGCGTATACCAGACCTGTGAAGATCATGAATAAAACACCAATAACTATTATGTAGCCACGGTATTTTAAAGCGTTCCTCAGAATCTTCTCATACCCATTAATAAACCAATGCGTCTTCTTTTCCCCGGGCTTACCGGATCCCCTGCCCGCTGAACTGATCAGCACGGAACATACAGCCGGGTTAATGATAATCGCAACAAACAAAGATGCAAAAAGAACTATGATCAAAGTCTTCGGTAAAAGCCCCATAAATTGTCCCATTATACCGGGCCAGAATAAAAGAGGAGAGAATACCGCGCAGGTCGTTACAGTAGAGGTTATCACAGGCCAGGCAACCTCTGACGCGCCGCGTTTGGCGGCTTCAATCTTCGACAATCCAAGCAGTCTGTTCCGATAAATATTTTCTATAATAACAATAGCGTTATCTACCAGCATGCCTACGGCTATAACCAGGCTGAAAAGGACAAGCATATTCAAGGTAAAACCAGCCATACCCATTCCAACAAAAGAGACCAGCATTGAGAGAGGGATGGCTAAAGCGACAAAAACACTGTTTCGCCCACCCATAAAAATGAACAAAACAAGAATCACAAGAATAAACCCACTTGCGACATTATTCTCAAGATCACTAATCATCATGCCTACATACTCTGATTCATCCATAACAATATTGGTTGTTACGTCCGGCGGCCATCTGAAATCATCTATAAGCTTTTTAACACCATCTATAAGTTTTACTGCATTTACACCTGTTCGCTTTTTTACAGATATCGACACACTGGATTTGCCGTTAAGTCTGGCAATAGAAGAAAGATCCTTGTAGGTGTCAGTAATTTGAGCAATGTCAGTTAAATAAACAGGCTTATCGTCCCTGTCAGCTAACAAGACATTGTTTAATTGAGAAACAAACTCGAATTCTCCAGGTATTCGAACCTGGAATTTATCTCCCGTCATTTCAATATTGCCGGCGGATATAGTTTTATTTTCCTGCATAATCCGCTGCATTACCTGTGACAATGGAATATTGTACGCAATAAGACGCCGGAGATCCAACTCAACCCTTATTTCACGCTCTCGTGTTCCGGAGATTTCCGCGTCTTTGACTCCTGATAAAAGCTCAATCTCATCCTGAAGATCTTCTGCCAAATTTTTCAGACGACCTGTATCAGTGCCGGACAAAGCGAAAGTAAAAACGGGTATATCCGAACTGATGTTAAAAGCATCCACAATCGGCTCATCCAGATCATCCGGGAGATCTGTCTTCGCAAGATCGACCTTGTCTTTAACCCCTTGCCGCGCCAGATCAATATCCTGCCCCGCAACAAATTCTATTGAGATTGAACATATTCCTTCAGCAGATGTTGATCGAATTTCTTTTACATTCTCAACATCATTGAGACTCTTCTCAAGCGGTACAGTAACCAGTTTTTCCATTTCAGAAGGTGCGGTGCCTTCATAAACAGCGGTTACAAAAACATAAGGAATAGTTATATCAGGCGCGCCTTCACGGGGCATAGACATGTAGTTATAAGCACCAACAACAACAAAAACCACGATACTCACAAAAACCGCTATTCGGAATTTAATAGAATAATTCGATAAAAGCATAATCGGCCTCTACTCTACAATCTCAATAAGCCCGCCATCCTGAAGAGAACGATGTCCTTCCACAACAACCACATTTCCTTCAGCCAAACCTCCGGAAACCACAACCTTATCGTCAATAAAAGAACCTATCTTAATCGTTCTCCGCACAGCTCTGTCGCCATCAACAAGAAAAACCACATGTTCACCTTTCCTGGGAATAACCGTGGCCAGATTCAAAAGCATAACGCCTTTTTCGGAGCCTCTAATTAATTCAACTTCTGCGATCATGCCGCCCTTAAGAACGCCATCCGCATTATCAGCCACCAGTTCGACACGAAAAGAATTGCTCTGCCGGTCTGCAAGGTTTGACACAAAAGCAACTTTACCCTTATACGTTTTACCGGGAACAGAAGAGAGGCGGAAAGACATACTGTCGCCAACAAGAACAGAATTAACATCTCGTTCCGGAACATTTATTATAACCTTAGCCTTTTCAAGATTAACAACCTTGAATGCCGGCGAACCCTCCATTGCATACTCGCCCAAATCAAAAAATTTCATATCTACAACTCCATCGACAGGAGTTCTTGTTTCACATTTCCCTATATCAACCAAAGCCCTGCGATAAGCGACATCTGCAATATCCCTGCGGGCAATCACTTCATCTTGGTCTCTTTCAGAAACAGCCCCTGTCTTCTTCAGCTCTTCCCATCGCTTTACATCTTTTTCTGCTTCCCTTTTCTCTATTAAAGCCTGATCCCTGTTAACAACCCAGGCACTATCATCAAGACGCATAAGAAGCTGACCCTTCTTAACCTTGTCGCCCTCATCAACATTAAGCGTTGTTATCCTGCCGGGCTTCTCTGCTTTAATATCAACTTCAGCAAAGGGCGCTATTTTCCCGGGCAGAAGAACCTTGTTTTCTACACTACGCGCCTTCATTTTTATTGTTTTAACAGCAACAGCTTCTTCTTCGGGCGCAGCTTCTTCGACCGCATTCTTTTTCCTGCTCATGATACTGGCCGAAATTATAACTATCCCAAAAACAATAAGAGCAAGAGTGAACCATATGACATATACGGCTTTCTTATTCTTCTTATTAACAATATCTTCTTTCATTCTTTACTCCTTTGCTTTCTCGGATAATCCGACAGCATATTCAAGTCGGGCAACAGCTTTCATGTGGCCGGCAAGCGCCTGCAAATACGTAAGCCTTGCAGTACTTAACGCCAGGTTAGCATCAGTAAATTCAAGATAAGTAGAAACCCCTGTTTTATGGCGGGCTTTTGCTATAGTTAAAGCTTTTTCTGCAAGCTCAATATTTCCCAAGCCTACATCAACGGTTTCAGAGGCATGAACCATGTCCAGATAAGCAGTTTTGACCTCAAGCTTAACCTGTTTTTTAAACTCATCAAATTCTGTCCTGCTCTTTTCCCACTCAAGCTTTTTTTCTTTGGCCCGACCACGCGCCAACATGCCGTCCCATATATTCCATTGCAGAACAAAGCCGGCGTTCCAATGCCACTCCCACTCATCTTCATAGGAAACAAATTGATATGCGTTTGCACCATTATAAGAAAAAAATGTTGATAAATTAGGCTTCGATAATGATTGAGCTGAAGCAATATCTTCTTTCTTAAGCCCGACAAGCGTCTCCATAACCTTAACAGCAGGCCTTTGCTTCAGCGCAAGACGCTCGAACTCAAGAACCGCTCCCTCTTTAGCATCAAATTCCAGATCACCTTCCAATTTGAAGTTACAATCATCCATCCCTATCAATCTCGCGAAACGCTCCAAGGCAATCCTGTATATATTACGTGCCGCAGTCAGGTTCGGCATTTCGTTAGCAAGCTTTACTTTAGCGCTTATAAGCTCATACTCCGAAGCCGCGCCATTATCAAACTTGTCTTTGGTCTGCTTAAGAAAAGACTCCAGCTGCGAAACAGATTCTTCCAAAACTTCAATAGCGTTTTCTGCAAGAATTATCTCGTAAAAGCCCGTCTTAATATCGAGAATCAGTTTTGATTCGGCATCAACAAAAGCAAACTCAGCATATTTGTCGGTTAATTCAGCGGCACGCAATGCGGCCCGAACTCTGCCGCCCGAATAAATCAACTGACTTATTTCAGCCGACACCGAATAATTATTCAACACTCCCAGTTCTATTGCCTCTTCCCCGAAATCAATCTCCTGCAGCTCGTCCAGACGTCTATAAACTGCATTTGCCGACAACTGCGGCAAAGCCTCTGCCTTGGCCTGCGTGATTCTTGAAAGAGCTATTTTCCTGTCGCGCGCTGCATTAAGCAAAGAAGGGCTGTTCTGGAAACCAATACGGATACAATCACTCAGCGTATATGCAGACGCAGGTTCTTCAGCCATAGCAGCAACAAAAAAAAAACCTGAGAACAAAGCAAAACAAAAACTTGATGCATAACAAATTATTTTCATTTTTCGATTCATCACTAAGCATTCTTCAATCATCATTTTTTCCTGACCCTGATTCCGTCCATAAAAACATCATAAATATAATCAGCAATTTTCCTGACATACGCTTCCGAATATGCGCCGCGTCTTCCTTTCTTACCCATTAAAGGCTGATATAAAATATACGCCGAAAGCATGCCGAAGAAACACCATGGCGCATTCTCAATATCACATTTATAAAAAACATCTTTCCTTATTCCTTCTTCGAGAATTTCCCTGAATAAATCATTTCTCCATTTAATAGAATCGTCAACTCCCGGAGGCAGTCTGTTGCCGCCGGAAAGAACTTCGGCAAAATAAACCTTTAAGTCAGGATCGTCGTGAAGAACATGCATCGCAAAACCTGCCATCATTTCCTTGATTTTTTCTTCAGGACCTTTGCAGCTCTCGGAAACCCTCTTGCCCAGCGCCCTTAACGGTGCCGTCTTGATCTGAATAATTTCGCCGAACAGATCAAGTTTACTCCCGAAATGATAAGTTACGGCGCCAAGATTAACATTGGCGGCGCTGGTTATAGCCCTGATCGAAGTTCCGTCATAGCCATTTTGGGCGAACAACTTTCCCGCCGTTTTAATAATCTTTTCCCTGGTAGTCATTACCCACTCCCCCTATAATTCATACGTTTGTATGAAATGTTCAGAGAAAAGGCAAGCATAAAATTGACACTACATCGGGCATTTAAAACCCAGAAAGTGTATTAAACGACAGTACATAAGGAATTATTTCATAGCCTTCAATCAAAGGCTATCTGCGGCCTAGCACGGCAAGGGGTTGCCGAAGAGAGGGATGAGAAAGAAAAGGTGATGCGGGTTATCTGGACATTGAACATCCGACGCCCAACATCGAACATCCATCTCCTCGTCATCTCGCCGATTCCCCACCCCACTTAACAAAGGCAAGCATTGACTATCCCATGCAGGTCTGTCAAAATCGCCGGCAGATATGATCAACAAGTATGACAACAATCCTGTTATAACACCGGCCAATGTAAAACCGTCTACAAAAGAATATATAGTGCACGGCGCTTTCAATCCCGGTGCTGTTGTTTTTGATAACGAAATCCTTTTACTTCTTCGAGTGGCTGAAGGGTGTCAAGCCAAGGAAGGATATATTCGCACGCCTATATACAGGTTTGAGAATGGAAAATCATATCCGGACATTATGGAATTCAAGAAAGATGATCCGGAGGTATCTCTTAAAGACACGCGGGGCGTGCTTTACAAGGGGCAGGATTACCTCTCGACAATGAGTCATATACGTATCGCCAGGAGCACAGACGGCCTCAATTTTACCGTAGACGAAAATCCATTTATTTATCCGGTCAACGAGACTGAAAAGTACGGTATTGAAGATGCCAGAATAACATTTATTGAAAATAAATATTTAATCAACTTTACGGTTGTTTCAAACGATTCATGGTGTACGGCACTTGCGGAAACAGAAGATTTCCGCACTCTCGAGAGAAAAGGTATTATTTTTCATCCTGAGAACAAGGATATCGCGATTTTCCCCGAGAAAATCGGAGGTAAATACATTGCACTTCACAGGCCCAACAACTCCGGCTTTGGCGCGCCATCAATCTGGTATGCTGAATCACCTGATCTCCTGCACTGGGGCAAACATAAGTGCATCGTACGGCCACGTAAAACTAAGTGGGAATCAATGAAAATAGGTGGTGGAGCGCCCCCGATAAAAACCAGTAAAGGATGGCTTATCATCTATCACGGAAAGGGAGACAACAACATCTATTCTCTGTTTGGACTTCTTCTTGATCTGGAAGAACCATGGAAAGTAATAAAGCGACCCGCGAACCCATTATTGATACCAACCGAACCATACGAAACGAACGGTTTCTTTGGTAATGTTGTGTTCTCAAACGGTGTAGTCGAAAAGGACGGCAAGCTCTTCATCTATTACGGCGCCTCGGACGAATCGTCATGCGTAGCGATGACTACTGTGGACGACATGCTTGCCCACATATTGCATGAAGAATCATAAACGATTTAAACCCTTGATTGATTATGGGAGAATCCATAAATGAAAATCATAATGGATTTCAGGAAATATGACGGTGTTATAGGCGGTGTCGAACAGGGCGCGCTTCAGATCACAAAGCATGTCGCACGCAAGGGCGGTGAAGTTTTGCTCGCCTGCAAGGAGATCAGAAAAAATGATGTTCGGCACCTGTTTGACTCTATGGACGGCATCACTGTTGTCCCTATTCCTATCAGCTCGCATTCAATCTCAGTGGCCAATGCCCGCATTGATTCGGGATTTTTTCAGGATTTAGCTGAACGTGAAGGTGCTGACCTGATACATTTTTTCTACAACTGGAGTTTTCCTTTTCGAAAGAAAGTCCCAAGCGTTCTCACGATTCATGATGTTATTCCCTTTACCTTCCGGGAAGCCATGGGGGCTTTCAGAAATCGTTTTATTTACAAACCTTCCCTTAGAATGGCATGCAGATTGAATAACGTAATCACCACCGTGTCGGAATATTCAAAAAAAGATATTTCCGAGAAAACTGGAACACCTCTAAGCAAAATTAATGTCATATATAACGGACTGCGCAATCCAGATACACTTGATTCTGAAATAAAAATCCAACTTGAGAAAAAGTTTAATTTGGAGAATGGCTGCATCCTGAATGTTGGCGGAATTCATGAACGAAAGAATATCCCTCGCCTTATTGAAGCGTTTGCCGAATTTGTAAAAAACAAGGGTTACAAAGGCAATCTACTTATTACGGGCAGTGTATCCGGAGCACCATACCAGGAAAAAATGAAGAAGATATGCGATGAAGCCATCACTCGAGCAAACATGAAAGGTCGGGTTATTTTTACGGGCTTTATATCCGAAAAAGAACTGGATATCCTGCTCGAGATAGCAGATGTATTTATCTACCCATCATTGTACGAAGGTTTTGGGATCCCTATACTTGAGTCCATGCAAGCTGGAACACCAGTGATAACTTCAGCGGCTACCGCCATGCCGGAAGTTGCTGACGGGGCCGCTATCCTCGTTGACCCGTACAATGTTGAGCAAATGGCATTAGAGCTGTCTCGCGTTCTTTGCGACAAATCTCTCAGAAATGATTTAATAGCAAAGGGTAAAAAAAGAGCCCGTACCTTTTCATGGGAAAAAAACGGCGGAGAATACATGGATCTGTATAAGAAGGTTATTGAAAAAGGAATGGTTGATGCATGATACAGGCTATTTCTTTTCCGCTTTCAATTTTCTTCCAACAGCCAGGATCTTCTCGATCTTCTCTTCCGTAAGCTCATAACCTTCCTGAAAAGGAAAACCTTCCCACACAACATAGCCGTCAGGCTCCAGAATAATCACGTGCGGAACACCGAAAACACCGAGTTCTTTTTTCTGCCGACCCTGTGTATCAATAGCGCTGTAATATTCGATGGAAGCTGATTTCATCTCTTTTATATCTTTTTCGGTCTCATCGGTAATTCCTATTACAACAAGTTCGTCGCTGTACTTTTTATGAAATTCGTTCAGAAGAGGTATTGAGCGTCTGCATGGAGGGCACCAGGTGTTCCAGTGTTGAACCAGGACATATTTCCCGGACGTATCAGGTTTTTCTGTAAGCCATCGTTCCACCTTTAATTCCGGAGCTTTGGCCCAGATATACGAATACGCCCACAACCGCTTGCCTTCCTCAGGAAACTGCGGCAAAGAAGCTGTTGCTCCGGAAACGCATGGGCCGGATGTTCGGCACGAACACAGTAATGTTACCGTCAACACGGCCGCAAATATGGTTTTTATGTTCATCTTTAATACCTATGATTCCAGCCACAAATTACAGGGTACAGCTTACAGGTTTCGGGTGTCAGGTGTCAGGAAAAAAATCCTGTTAATCCCATATGCAGCGGCGTATAATGCAAATTTACTTATCAAAGGATAAGAAATGCACGCTAAACCTTCTGTATTCATTGTAAGAGCCCAAAGACCTGCCTGTCTTTTTGTCTGCATTTTATTCTGTCTTCTATTTCCCCTGTCTTCATTCGCAGAGAGATATTACGTTGTTCAAGTAACGGACAGAACAGGTCGAAACTCTTTTTCTGCTCTTTCAGACGAGGAATACAAATCTCTTCAGAATGAAATAAGAGCCGAATCAAGGATTTTCCCCAAAGCCATACGTGCGGCGCAAAAAGAGTGGAAGGAAAACCCGGAGACAAGCAAAACAACTTTTCCTGCCAGCTCATTTAAAACACGAAAGATCAAGAGTCTCGGAATGTTTTTCAGCCAGGAAAAGGCGGAAGCAAAGCTCGCATATTATGCCACCCCAGAGAACACGTCAGAAAGCTCGGAAAAAGGAACAAGATTGCTCGAAAGACAGCTTAAAGATGAGAAAGAACGTCTGAACAACCTTAACAGCGCCATCTACGAAATAAAAAGTTCATGTGAAGCAAACATAGCCGCCCTTGAGGAGCAATTAAAAAAACGTCGAGAAAAGAATAAAAAAAGAGAAGAAACTCTTAATGCTGCCAAAGAACTTCTGGAAGAAAAGCTTGAAGAGCTGAAGCCGCAGGAGGAGGAAGCTGAACGTCCAACGTCCAACATCGAACATTGAACGTCGAAGTTTTTCTTGTTTCTTCTTCACTTCGATGTTCAATGTTCAATAATATCATTCAAGCTGAAGTTTTCGCCTGAAGGCGAGGGTATTTCGTCATTAGAAATTATTGGCCGGGTGGTGAAAACTGAGGGTTTCAGTATCGACTAAATGTTCATACTACCGGTTCGATAGCCTTCGAGATCAAGTGTAACGTATTTAAAGCCTGCCTTTTTAGCAATCTGAACGATCTTTTTACTGACTGTCTTATCTGTACCCTTCTCTATCAAGTCCTGATCCACTTCGATACGCGCGATATCCCCATGATGACGAACTCGGATCTGACGAAACCCCAGCTTCCTCAATTCATTCTCAACAATATCAATTGCCTTGAGTTTCTCTGCAGTAATATGAGATCCATAAGGAAAGCGGGAAGCCAGACACGCGAAAGCCGGTTTGTCAGCTGTAGGCAGATTCATTTCTTTGGATAATTTTCTTATTTCGTTTTTGCAGAGCTGGGCATCAAGCAAAGGGGACAACACATCACATTCTTCGGCAGCTTTGCGGCCGGGCCGATAGTCGGTCAAGTCGTCACAATTGCTTCCGTCGGCTATTTGTTTAATATCGTATTGACGCGCAACTTCGCGAACAACCTGGAAAAGTTCTTTTTTGCAGTGATAGCAGCGATCTAACGGATTTTCGGCAAAGCCGGGTATTTCGAGTTCATTGGATTCGACTATTTCATGCTTTATTCCTATTAAACACGCAAGCTCCCGCGCTTCTTCCTGCTCGCGGACCGGATATGTCGGGGAAAGCGCTGTTACGGCAATAGCTCTATCGCCAAGTGGATCAGGACTTGATAGAGAAGGGTACAGA
>JBHORK010000004.1:0-79974 GCA_042565725.1 Verrucomicrobiota bacterium | reverse complement strand
GAAGGTTTACGTCCCAAATTGGCAGGATAAGTTGCATTTCATCCGATGATCCTCCCGATTTGGCAGGATAAATTGCATGAGAAGTGGTAAATGGGGTGAAATGCGAAGGTTTACGTCAATAATTGGTGGATAAATTTCGCAGTGAATGTCGCTCAATAACAAGTTCTGCAACAAGGCAAGGCAGTGCGGACAGGGAAAAGGAATTAGCAACGGTTTTGTAAGATGCGAAATCATGACATGAATCATGGTGTTTCTTTGCCTCGCATGGGTTCGTGCATAGAATCCAATTTATGTTCATGAAAATGTTGAAGTCCTGAGCGCAGGGCCATTTAAGCTTTCAGGAATGTGCGATGTAAAAATGATACAAAGCTCATGACACGTTGCAGGTGTAAAGCAGACACAGCCTTGCCGGAATAAGCCGGACTTGGTAAAGTCCATTAAACGAAAAGAATTAACTTAACAACTGTAATCAGCCAAACGATTGCAGAACAAGATGCCTGGACCTTATTGAAAATTGCGCGCAATTTCCAAAAGGTCAGGCACAACGTTGGCTGCGCAAACTTTAAGAAAGTTTGGATCAAAGTCTTTGGCTTTACAAAAGTGATAATTATATTAGAATCGACAGCGACTGCCGCGCCGAAGGGTCGGCGAAACGCTTGCGTTTCAGTCGGCCGAGGCCGTCAAGGCAGTCGAATCGATCAGATCGATGCTACGGCATCTCAATGGGATTGGAGAATGACCGCACCATCGATCTTCATAATGGATCACTTTGTGTAAACCCAAAGCCGAGGATGAGAGGTTTAAATTAAATATTTTTGAATATGGCCAATATCCCAGGGTTAATTTTGAATTTTTTATTATACTTTAATAGAATAACTGTTGTTAATTAACACAAGGCTCAAGGCTTGTTGTCCGCACACTTTCTTCAAAAGCGTGCAGCCAACAAGCGAACGCACCAGACCACTAACGTGGCTGGTGATTCGTAATCGTTATGCAGGAGAAATGAAATGAAGAGCGTCTTCGCAATCGTAGCCATTGCCGCATGCCTCATTGGTTGCGCAAAGCAGACACCCGTGGATAGTGCCGCACCGCCAGTGATGACCACATCTGTAACCGGCTACTCGTCCGAGGGCAATTTCCTCACATTGCTGAACGGGGACACTCCCATCTCGTCATTGCCCCTTCCAAATGATGCCGACAAGAAATACGTCACTCTTGTGTCCGAGCATATCCAGAAGGCAGTCGTTGCGTTCATTTCTCAACCCGAGACAGAGTTCACAGTTGTTGCAGCTCGTACGTATGGCAGGATTCTGCTACTGGATGTAGAGCCCAAGGGGTGGGACGACGGGAATATACATATTGTGTACGACCTGAAACGAGAAGCAGTCGTCGGTCGATTCGTTTGGTATACTCAGGGATGAAGAAGAATTGCATAACCAAGCCTTGCACTTTACGGCACGTACCGCGCCGAAAGTGAAGGCAATCGTTGTGCGTAAGAGATGATATTGAAGAAACCATACAAAACGACTGAAGAATTCTATGCCGCAGTGGAGAAGCTCATCGTATCATTGCGATCCGATGGGCATGAGTCTGAGTCACAGCGTCTTGACATCATTTTGCACGGTGTCTGGACCACCGGATCTGAATTGATCGGAGAATTGATGCTCTGCCTCGCTGACATCAAGCTCGACCTCCCCAAGGATTTGAAGAAGTTGAAAGAAGACTGTCACTATTTTGCCAAGCATCACAGGAAGATACTTGGCCTGAATTAAGAAATGAGCGATGTGAAGCATCGCACAACAAAGCCATGGAGGTTATTGCTTGCTACGCGCGCAAAACCTCATGGCAAACGTTGGAATCATGATGATGAATAGACACATCCAGATCGGATTCGTTTGCGCACTGTGCTGTCTCGCGCTCGGGTGCGCCTCCTTTCACACCGTCCGGGAACCGGTGCTGGATGTCCCGCGTCTGCTGGGCGTGACCGTCGCTCAAGCAGAAGCCGAACTTGGCCAGCTACCCCTTGGGTATCCCGATATACCCACCATTCGAATGAGAATGCATGAGCACGGCCCGATCTACCTCCAATTGAACTATAACGAGCAAGACACGATAGATGAGATCATTGTGTCGCCCTGCGGCGACAAGAAGTCCACTCATTCCGAACTCTGCGCACTCGCCAACATCGATCCGGAGAGCACAGCGTACACGGTCGGGCTTCTCCGCGTTTGCTGTGTGCCGGAAGACGTGTCCGTAGTGATCGGGTTGCCCAAGGACAAGAAAGAAGAAGACGATTCCAACAAGACGAGTGGAGGCGACGTCCAATAGGCCGCGCCTCACTCGCGACGTTAGAAATAGCAAAATGAAAATATTATCAGAACCAAGGGGATGTATGTGGGTGTGCAGAATTATTCCAGCCATGTTTTTTGGGCTGCACACATATTCATTCCTTCTTCCGTCACCGCATAGTCATAGTTGTTTTTACGATGCACCATTTCTGAACATTGCATGTGTTCTCATTACCTTGTTCTACATCCCCTTGGTTCTATACACCTTGCCAGTGTTATTGTTTGAAGGAGATTACAGAGCATTTCCTTTCCCTCGCCCATTTTGGTATTTTGTCTTGGCAATCGGAACAGTCGGTGTTGTCCCCGTCGCATGGTATTGGATCAAAGTGGATCCAGTGCTCAACAAAATGATCGTAAAGAAAAGAAATTTCTAACAAAATCTTGCACGTGATTGGCACGTAGCCGCGCCAACCACGTGAAGATCAGCGTTCTGCTTGAGAAAATGAAAGTCATTTACAAGATCACGTATCCGAACGGAAAGATCTATGTCGGCAAAGACCTGACCGACAGCATCAACTATTTTGGCAGTGCAAGCAGTGACTTGATTGGCCAAGACTTCACCCGTGAGCAACGGCGTGATTTCACCATCCGAAAGGAATTGTTGTGGGAGTCCGAGTCGGCATCCGACTCGGAGGTCAACCAGAAGGAAGTGGAGCTCATTCGGCAACTCAGGTCAAATGACCCGGCCATTGGATACAACCAGTGGCCGAAACCAGACAAGATGGAAAGCAGAACATGACGCCGGAGCATATTTCCAAAGGCCGCGGACGGTCTTCGGAAAATGCTCAGCGTCGGCGTTCTCAATATGTTATTCGGAGCAGAATGACATGTGGAGTGCTCATTTCCGTAAGAAGCACTTTATGGGCACGGAAGATCTCTGAACATAAATAAGCACGGATGATGTATTGCAGACCAGAGAATTTCCCGTTAAGATATTTTCATTAGGAGGTATTAACCTAAGTCAAAATAAACTGAAAACAATTTAGCGTTTCGCAGTAATCGTTCCTTTCGAAAGCCGCTAGCATTAAGTCACGGAAACGACACTGACGGAAGCGCGTCCTATTTGGGCGTGGCTTCTTGTCTTGTGTTTCCGTGACGGGTGTCTAGCGGCACCTCGAAAGGGCCAAGCTTGGGGTTGCGCCCTTTTTATTTGCGGGGGTACGGCAATCTATGCGTTAGATAGTGCATAGGAGAGAATGTTATGAGGAAAATACTCCTGTTAAGAATCATGCCACATCTTGCCTTCCTCTTATCGCTAACTATTTGCACGCACTGTTTTGCGGAGTATCGCGCGTGGGACCCTGTGAGTGGATATGTATATGGAGAATTTGTCAAAACCGAAGGCAAAGATTCCAGCATGGTTGTTGTTATAAAAAGAACCGATGGATATATTGACAAGATTCCGATGGCCCAATTACCTGAAAAGGATAAACAGTATGTCACCAAGTTATTATCTAAACAAAAAGCAGAAGAAGAGAGAAAAAAGGCTGAGGCTGAACGACGGTCCGCAGCAATAAATGAAAAAAAAGAGAAACTACAACCTGTCCGGCTTCCTCCAATCCAGGAGCAAGACAGAGATCCAGAGATAATCCGGCGAATGCCAGCAGAACCCGTTCCGTCATTACCCGAAACCAAACCCATAGCCAATCCTGAAGTTAAACCCATAACAACACGCAAGCCCGTCCAGCATAAACGACAGAACTCCGGACACGTAGCATTTGGAATATTTATAGGACTTCCCATTGTAATCATTTTTACAATCTTAGGCGCTATAGACTGGCGGAAAACCAAGGCAAAAGTTAAGGATAATAAGTTGGGGCATAAGAGAAAAACAATGGGACTATTCAAACCGAAAATCGATCTGATAACATATTGGGAGAAAAAAACGGAGTATCTTTTCTCTGACAAATGGATTGAGTTTGCTCAATTTTGGAAACAACACTCACCAAGTGGATGTAATAACATTCCCTTTGAAGACTTCACTCTCCATTTTAGAGCAGTCTCTCTGCAAATCATTGGAATTGTTATATCAAGGTCAAGAGTATCTCGAGATCGAAGATACGATCTCGCAATGCAACAGGACTCACATATTCGCACACTGGACCCACAACAAGGAGCCATGTTGCTCAGGGTTTACGGAAAATACAACTCTGCTTTCGGGAGTTCTTTTTCCGACGGCGTGCGCCCAATGGCACATCTTTTTGCCTCTTCTCTCAACGAGAATGACGAAGGAAAAACTGAAGAGTTTTTTTACGATACATTTTACGCCATGATCAAGGAAATGTTAACCGAGCTAAAACCTTATAAATTAAAATAAGCCCCAATAACCGCATCGATAAGTATTTTTGAAAGGCTGCGGCCTTTCAAAAAAATGTCATGCGAAGCGTTCTGTGTAAAATCATGAATGATGATCTCCAGAATCAGATTGACCAGCTTCCCGATCGCATAAAGAAAAATCAGGTTGTGTTTGACGTCTTTTCCTGTGGATAGTCTTGGCAATAGTGCTATGGATTCTAATAGCAATGGCTTGCTAGATATCATCTGTATCTTAGCTTTAAGATTGTAACCGGAATAAAGATATATTAAGCTAGAGTTGTGCGAACGAAAGAGGTGAAAGATGGATAGAAAACCAAAACCCCCATTTCGGGTTGATATTGTTGATCAGTTTGAGGGTCACTGCGAGGATGGGTACGGCGAATGGGCCACCTGTGACCGGATTGAAGACGCAATCGCCAAAGCAAGACGACTTACCGAAGAAGGTATAAAAGAATGCGGTGGTTTTGGAAAATGGTACGGGATGGGAGATGCAGGCCTGGTTTACGACTCCACTGGGAAATTAGTTTGGGATGGGATTGCAAAAGCAAAATCCAAGCATAGGCCATATGTGGCAACAATTGAAGATGCCATAAAAATTGCCGTCAGTGCTCATCATCAACAAAAAGATAAAAATGGTGAACCGTATATACTTCATCCGTTAAGAGTAATGATGAAAATGCAAACGGAAGAGGAAATGATGGTGGCTGTCATGCATGACACTCTAGAGGATAGCGACGAAACCGTTCAAACATTGCGAAGATCTGGATTTAAAGAAGAAATCATAAGGGCGATCGATTGCCTGACAAAAAAAGACAATGAGAAATACAAAGATTACTTAGCGAGGGTTAAGTATCATGAAACCACTCTTAAGGTAAAGATTGCTGATATAAAAGACAACTTATCTCCAGAACGCATAAATGGTCTTGAAGCAAACGAAAAGGAACGACTTAAAAAGAAATATTCTTATGCATTGGATTTTTTGGAGTCACATCCAATGACATATGGAGAAGTACTTCGTGCAAGTTTGTCGGATCCTTCTATTCCGATGGAACCAGAAGACTTCTTACTGCAGGCATTGAAGGAAGAGGAAGAGAAGCGGAAAAAAGAAGAAGCGTTGAAAAAGATAGAAGAGTGGCGCAAAATAAAGCCGATCCCACCAGGCCGCGTCATCAAAAAACAAGCTCCATTGATTTATCCAACACCGAAATCTACACCCATGATTCTGCGATTCTTCGGTAAATTAATTAATCGGTCCTATCAATACCCTCCTTTTGTATAAAATTTTCTACGCGCCAATGTGAATATACGCTTTCGGTCTCACAGGTTAACCATACCCCCGCCCCCCCCTGTTCGGTTTTTAACAGTGGGCAGAGTGAGCGTGGAGTAGGGGATGGCCGTCGAGCATGGATACCCCATCAATCATCATCTCTTTTATATCGGCCGCATTTAACATTTTCTTTTAAACCTTTCTTTGTGTGCGTAACATGGATCGGTCGTATCATAACCATCTGCATCCAGTTTTGCTCCGCCCAAAGCCTTCCGCGGTTCATACTGCCAATTCGTCCAATCAGCACTAATCGCGCTGTTGATCCGCCGAGCGGCCTCTGTTGCTCCAATTGTCAGAGCATACTCACAATCTGCTTCTACGGCCTGCGGCGCGAGCGGCTTTTTTTTGAAAATCCGATATTGCCACCACTTATCCATACTGCTACGAAAAACTTCCGTATCCAAACTCTTGAACTTCTCCTCTTTTAAAATCAAAGAAAGAGAAGCCCCCAGCAGATCTTCCTGTCTTTTATCTTCCTTCTTCTTATCTAAAGAAGTCGTTGCCTGCTCGTTCCCCTGCACGTTGTCTGCTCGTTGCCTGTCCGTTGCCTGCTCGATGTAATACTCGTTCCCCATCAATCCAGAAATATCCAAAACCCTTTTATTCATTAGCTTTCCGAGCGTTCCTTTGCTCGTTGCTTTGAACGTTGCCAGCTCCATATTTTTCGCTTTTTCCTTTGCTCTACGGTATCTTTGCTCTGTTAAGCCGTAGTTTTCATAATCTCCAAGTTTCGCCCAGCCCTGCGCGATTCCTTCAGGCGATCGTCCCGAGGCTCTACGGGCGCGTAATGCGATTGTAAGCAGCAGGACTAGTACATCATGCCCCTGGGCCAGTAGCTCCCCTAAATGAGCTCCCAGCATTAACTTCGCCCAGGGCATTATTTTTTCGCTTTTCCCTTCTGACATTTCATTCCCTTTCAAATAGTTTTGGCCACAGAGAACATTTGCCTCAGACTTCCAATTCTTAACGTTCACCCGCATCTAAGTGACCCACAATATAAAAATCCATGAGCTATCTCACATTTTCTTCATTAACGTTATCTCGCCCAGTACTTATGTCATTCTCAGAGATCCCAACAGTTTTGGGCCGCTTACCTAGGCGATAAGGCCACAAACTACAGTCCCTTATCTCACACCGCCTAACTGCTGATAGTGCTCCACAACAACAGTCAATACATTTTGCTCTAATCGATTTAATAGGCGTTAATATCTTCACGCAGAACCCCTTTTGTAAGAAATTTTCCATTGCTGAATGTAATTAATCATATCGTCCGCCGGCCGCCCTTCGAACCCCCTCCCCCCCCTGCCCGTAATGCGGGAAAGAAAATTATCCAATGTCGCATAATGCACAACCTGTCTACTAGTTATCATTTGTAAGTCATTCACTACCAATAGTTTACGAATACAACTTATTTTCACTTCTGTTATTTTGGCCATAAGGCACAACATGTTGTGGTGTCGGCGAATCCTGCGATGCAGGCTGGGGTGCTTCGGCTGCCATCTGTTCTGCGGATCCGCAGGCCGGTCCGACATCAATTTCGTCAGATCCCTGCTCTTTTGTTTTTTCTTTTTTTGCCGCTCAACGGGTTGCATTGATTCTCCTACCATGTGTTCGATGCTGCTACATAATTCTGGAATTTGTTTTTTAAAGCGTTGCCACTAAATCGGATTTCTCGTCTTGCTGTATTAAAGAGGTGTTCGTCCTTTCGAATTTCAAAAAAACGCGCCGCCTCTCATCGGCACAAAAAAACTGCGGATCATGATTCATCATTCTTCACCTCTTCAACGCTAACTTCGACTCGCAACAATTTATTCAAATCACTTAGGCGATATCGAATAACACGGCTATTAATCTTGTGAGCCTTTAGTAATCCAGCTCGCCGATATCTTTCCAGCGTTTTTGTGGATAGGCCCGCAAACTGCGCTGCTTCACGAGGTCGCAGGTATCGATCAGAGGGTGTGCCCGAAGAACTTGGTGTCGCTGTATCCTTAGTCAACTCAGAGATTAATTGGATCCGGTTCTTGCGAGGAAGACCGGCGATCAACATTCGTATTGGTTTAAGGTTATTCATATTTACGACTCAACTATGTCCTGCAAATCAAGGAATATCATGTCGCAAATATTTAACTACGGGTAAGGATGTGAAGACAAGAATATGTCATGGGTGATTTGGGGCGATTTGCGGGGAGAATTTCCCCAATGGCGGGCATATAAACTACTAGAACAAAGGTCAAAGGTTAAATCTGACAGAAGTCGGACTAGTAGCCCCTTTACAAAGCAAACATCCAGCTTCTTTATATCCACCTCTGAAAATACTGCCTATTTTATCAGCTGACGTTCCGGTTGCTGCATTAAGTTCGGAAATCTCAATATCATTATTTTTACCGGTTTTAAGATAACATCTGCGCATATGTTGAATCCACGCCTGTGTTGAAAGTCGAAGCTTATATGGTTTACCGTCAAATATGACCTGCGAGCAATATCCATTAAATTTAATAGTGTGATTATCTCCTTTAATTATTCCTGACAGATCTGATGTGTCATGACCACGCAAAGTTTCCAGCTTAATAGCGTTACTAACTATCTCCTTTTCTTCGGTCGTGAGTAGTTCTGTATGTATCTTTGCGGGATAATTAGGAAGGCTTTCAAAGAAGATTTCGCCAGTGCTCGCAGCCCGTCCCAAATCTTCGCATTCAATCCTGATGATGTTTTCTGGGCAAAGAATATTCTCAAGATCCTGCAAGCTCAGCATTTCTTCAGATTCATTTTCGCAGTTATTGCTAAAACTCAGAAAAATCACTATAGCTTTATCCTCACATAAAAGTCTTATAATTTTTTCTCGGTAATAATAATCGGCGTCAACTCGGCAATCATCGACGCCAAGAGGAGAAAGCACCAGTCGTGTTCTGAGTCTGTTCTTTAAGCGGTTTCGCCTAAAGCCCTTACCGTTATCATGCTTATCTGGTTCAGACCAGTCCCATATGTCGACTGCATCGCCGTTAATGTTAATCGTTTTTTTCATCTATGAGCCAGCTTTCTTTAGTGGTTTCCCCAATAACATCGGGCATATTATCCGCATATTGCTTCAATGCTCCATCGCTTAATTTCTCGTAGTGCTCCGTCATCGCGACATTACTGTGGCCGGCTAGATCTTGAATTGCGGCCTGGGGTGTGCCAGCTTCTGCTTGCATGCTGATAAAGGAATATCGCAGAGAATGAAATCCAACAATTGTTGTAGCTCTCTGCCCCTTTTTTCTAACCTTGGTTTCTATGCCGCACTTCACGAAATGTTGTTGAATCCGTTTTGTGATGCTTACAGGTGCGTTCTTAAAGTCGGCAGCAATATTGGGCAGGACATATTCACTGCGCATCTCGGGAGGTATATTGCTTAGTATCGAGAAAAGTTCTCTTGGTATACCAATCCTAACCATTTTCCCTGAGGTGTTAGCTGTCTTCCGGGGGATACGCCTGATGATTCCTCTTTCTAAATCGATTTCGTTCCATTTTAGAGTGGCGCAATCTCCCAAACGAAATCCTGTGAATATGCCCAGAGCAAATAATAACCTGAATTCACCCTTTGTCGGTTTTATTATATCGCGTATTTCCTGGACATTAAGTTCACGTCGCGATGTTTGTTTGCCACTTAATCTTTTTAGCCTCCTTTTGGGCCACGGATTATTTGCCAGGCCTTCCGAAGAAGCCAAAATCCCAAACATATGATAGAAAAATGTTTGGTACGCGTTCCATGTGCGTGCAGTATATTTTTCCTCGATAAAAACCATGAACTTTTTGGCTATGCGTGGTGTAACATCTTTAACCAGCTTGATGTTTTTATGCTTAGATTTAAGCCACTTAATAAAGCATTTGCATTGGCTGTGATAGTGACTGAGCGTTACGGACCCTGCATCGCGGGGGCGGTCTTCTGACTTCAGATAAGCGTCCCAGGCATCATCTATTTTGATGGGAGGGTTTTCTTTTTTCTCTTTTTGTTTATGTAGGTGCCGGAGATCATTATCCTTGCTCTTTAGACGGGTTTCGATGGCGGCAATAGCTTCTTTTTCGTCAGCGACCTCCAATGGCTTCATTATCTTGTCACGTTCTTTTTCTGCCTCGGATTTGGTAGTAACCTTAAGGGACTGCTTAAACCTCTCGCGGTTTATAAAATATTCTAGTTGATAATATTTCCCTCGTTTGTAAAGATATCCGCGTCGATGTCGACTCATGGTGTTGTCTCCAAGTTTCCGTGAGTGTCCCTAACTGGGTAAAGGGCACCCATAGAAACTACACCACAACTACACCATTAGCAAGGGTAACTTTTGTAAGTCGTTGTCGCCAGCTTAGCTCAGTTGGCAGAGCAGGTGATTTGTAATCACCAGGTCCTCGGTTCGAGCCCGAGAGCTGGCTCCATTTTTAGTTGGCAGAGTACCCCGAAGTTTCGGGGAGGTCCTCGTCCCGCCGTTGGCGGGATAAAGTCATGCTAACAGCGTGATGAATTCGAGTCTTGTCACGACAAAAGCGTGATTACCCCGCTGTTAGCGGGGCCCGAGAGCTGGCGCCAATAATACAATGAAAAAATTGTTTATCTGCACTTCAATCTTGATCATTTTGATAGGTGTAGCGGATTTTCTGTTTTGGCAGAAGGCTTATCGAGAAATAAATGCCCTCAACGGGCCGCCATCTCCCTTGGAATTCATAAAACATCCTTCTGCTCTTCGCTCAGCATTATGGTTGCTTAGAATAGATATTTTTTCGAAAGATGACTCTTTGGATGTTGTATCGCTTGCATACGACATAACGATAGGTTTAAATCGTCAACGTATACTTGCAGCAGGAATTACATTAGCGGGACTTTGTTGTCTGTTAATGTGTTTCCGAGCAAAATCACGGAAACCCAGAATATTATTAAAGTCGGGGAAATACATTACAGGTGTTTTTTCTGTGCTTTTAATTGCTGCAGTATTTATCTCATTAGTTACCCACAAACGAAAAACACCTGAATGGGATCGGCAGCGGTATATTCCAGACAATATTCTGGAGTACCAAAGACGTTTTCAAGAGGTTAATCCGGATATTATCCCGCCATATTGTGATGAAGGAATCGCTCTTACAAACGAGATTGTATTCGATACGCATATTGAAATGGATAAGCGCGGCTGGATCACTATACACAATGCAAAATTATCCCGAACGGTATTAAAAAATATGCTCAAAAAGAAAAGAGAAAGGTGTTTGCGGCATCCTGAACAATTAAGAGTATTTCTGTGGGTAGATTACAGGTGTTCTCATGATGACTGGAAAGAGATGCTTGAGATGGTGGAAACGGTTTTTAAACCCGAATCCATTTACTTCGTCGTCCAGAAAAACCTTGAGTCGGGCAGGGAATATACGGCGCTTCATCATAGCAAATGGACAGAAGATATTGCCACAAACGCGCCCCCTCGAAGCATGGACATTGAACCACTGGAAGAGCTTGAAGAAATTGAGGAGATATAATAAGTCTCCAGCAACAACAAAAAAACAATGGCGGCAGGGCTTTGCCATGCCGCCATTCAAAAAACATCCTGTTGATCCTGTTAATCCCGTCTAAAAAAACTCTTCTTTGATGTCCTGTTTTTATTTGTCGTATGATTTGTGGAACTTGGGGTCTTTGCCGTCGGGCTTTTTTTCATTCTTTGTATCTTCGGCAGGTGCAGATTCTTCTTTCGCCGTGTCGCCGGTTCCCCCTGTTTCCGCTTCACTCTTTGCCGCTTCTTCATTTCCACCCGGCTCCGCTTCACTTTTCTTAGGTGCGGATTTGGATACTTCTACGTAATTCATCTGTAATGACGGAATGATATCGCTCATCAGCTTCTCTTCGTCCTTATCCAGATTGCCCTTCGTCTTCGCCTGAATCATAGTGAGCATGTCTATGGTTATCTGGGCGCCTTCAAGGTTGATTTCGGTCTTGTTTGTCATGGGGTTTACTAACTTGCCCAGCTGCTGCATGGTTGATGATGACAGCATCATTATGAGATTAGTAAAGAGTGCTTTGTGCATTGCGGTTTGTGCCTTGTCTTCAGTCATTTTCTCTCTCCTTGGTGTTATTTTTAGACAGGATCAACAAGATCAACAGGATAGAAGATTTTAAACATATTCCCTCTTATCATCCCGTAAATCCTGTTTATCCTGTCTAATTTTCTTCATTCTTTTTTGGCAAAACAATTGAGATTGCCATTTTGTCTGTTGATAATATTGAAGCGGCTGCTTTTTTCACATCTTTAATACTGATTTTATTAATTTTGTCCATGGAATTATATGAATGTAAATAACCCAGTCCATACAATTCGTTAAGCGCGCATTCCATTGCAAGGCCGGTGTTGTTCTGCTGGCTCATGTCAAAGGCCGCGGTAATTCTGTCTTTGGCTTTCTGCAGTTCTTCGGCGCGCAGTCCTTGTGTTGTGATTCTTGTCATTTCCTCTTTGAATAGCTTTTCGACTTCTCCAACGGCTTTTTCATGCGTGCCGGCATACAACACGTAAATGCCCGGGTCGACCCCTGTTCTGTGATACGCGCCGACATAATAGGCTAATCCGCGTTCCTCCCGGACTTTTATGCCCAGATCGGAAGATAGTCCACTCAAGGAGTCTTTAAGAATCTTAAGCGCGTTACAACGCGGGTCTTTTAAATCCACACCCGGGAAACCCGCAAGCAATATCGTCTGCTCAACATCTTCACGCTTGCTCACGCGCGAGGGAAGTTTCGGGTTAGGCCGAATACGGCTCAGTGTCGGCGCTGGTTCCTGTTTGAGTTTTGTGAAATATTTTTCCGCCAGTTTTACTGCGTCTTCTTCGGTGATATCTCCAAAAACGGCAAGCGTCATGTTGCCGGATACTGTTAAGTTCCGGTAATGTTTGAGTATATCTTCACGATTAATTTTTGAAACAGTCTCGATTTTTCCAAGCGTACTGCAGTGATACGGGTGATCAGCAAAGACGGCTTTGTTCAGCGCTTCCTGGGCCACGTAGAAAGGTCTCTCGTACTGTTCTTTTACTTGAGATATCTGGATTTCTTTTTCCTTATCAATTTCTTTTTCGGAAAAAACAGAATTCAACATGCAGTCGGCCATGATTTCAGCAAACAGATCCATGTCGCCGGATAAACATTTTGCCTGAAGCCCGAAACTGTTATGTCCGGCAAAGGCGGAAACAAAACCGCCCAGTGATTCCGTGGTATTCGCGATTTCCGTGTTGGTCCGTTTTTTTGTGCCTTTAGTAATCAGCTTCGACATCAGCTGGGTAATGCCGTAATTGGTGTTATTTTCCGAAAGGAGTCCTCCGCCGAATACAGCGCAGAAATGCACAAAGGGCAGGCGCCTGTCTTCGCGTATAATTAAAGGGACACCATTTGACAACACGGTTTTCTTCGGTCTTATTATGGCTGGTTTTGACTGTTGCGTTGATTCTTCCTTTGTTTCCGTGTCAGGGGAAAGAATAACTAATGTTCTTTTGTTGAAATATTTGTTGGCTACCTCCTTCAGGCGGGCGGGGGTTACTTCGTTTAACAATTTGAGGTAAGTTTCAGAAAATCGCGGGTCACCGGCATAAAATTCACCAGACGCGTAATTGCCTGCCTGCCCGCTCATGGTTTGAAGTGCGGACAGTTCAGCAGACAGGAGCATTCTGCGGGCTTTATCAATTTCGTCTCTCGTAAAATGTGAATTCTGCCATGAATTAACTTCGTTCTGGATGGCAGCAACGGTTTTTTCTTCATTGGCCGGGTCGAATTCAGCGCTGATCCCGAAAACGCCGGGTTCCTTGGGTGTATGGGACCAGGCATTTATACTGAACGCAAGTTTGAGTTCTTCTTTTATCTGCCTGTTGAGCTTTGAGCTTTGGCCGTAGCCGACAATTGCTGCCAGAAGATCAAGTGCCGGTGCGTCAGGATGGCTGAGCGGAACGATATGATACGCCCATTCCAGTCGGGAAATTTTGTATGGTCCAGTTTGTCTTTCGAAACGCGGTGAGATCTGGGCAGGTTCGCGCGGCAATATAACGGGAGCACGGGCCTTGCGGTGAAAATTGGCGAATACGGACCGAATCATAGTTTCAACTTCTTTCGCGTTGATATCGCCTGCTACTACAGTGATCATGTTGTCCGGAACATAATTACGATGGAAAAAGGCTGTAAGGTCTTCTCTTGAGGATGTTTCGAATATCTCCTTATATCCTATTACCGGGAATTTGTAAGGATGCACACTGTAAGCAGTGCGCCAGAGCAGTTTACTGATTACCCGGTCAGGGTCATCTTTACCCATAGCGATTTCACGCAGGATCACATTTCGCTCTTTTTCCCATTCTTTTGCTGGAAAGGTGGAATGCATGACAGCATCGGTCAGCACATCCAGTCCGACTTTCCAGTTTTTGGCCGGTAGATCGGCGAGAAAAACGGTACGATCAAAACTGGTATACGCGTTGACACGTCCACCCGCGGCATTGATTTCCCCGAAAATTGAACCAACCCCTCTTTTCTCCGTGCCCTTAAAGATCATGTGTTCAATGGCATGCGAAAGGCCCGCGCCCAGATATTCCTGTTCGTGTATTGAGCCGGTACCGACCCATATCTGGATGGAAACAACAGGTGCGGCGCGGTCTTCCTTGATCAGGCAGATCATACCGTTATCCAGGACGAACCTTTTCAGTTGCGCATTATTTTTTTGAAGAGTGGCCAGGCAGTTATTGAAGACATCTGACGATTTTTCTCGCGCGGAAGAAGAGCAGGGCGGCAGGATCCATGTCAGAAGGCATGCTGATAGTAAAACGAGCAGTTTATTTTTCATCTGTCTCCGTATTTTTTTTCTTTCGGCGTGTTTTTTTT
The DNA here is from genome assembly GCA_042565725.1 of Verrucomicrobiota bacterium. Lineage (GTDB taxonomy): Bacteria > Verrucomicrobiota > Kiritimatiellia > UBA8416 > JBHORK01 > JBHORK01. The sequence goes on along the minus strand of JBHORK010000004.1, from coordinate 65,130 downwards.
ATCGGTTTCCTGCTTTTTGTTGGTTTCAAATCTTGCGATGAAGCAGTCTGGGGCTTGGCTTTTTTTTGTTTAAGCGGTTTTTCAGGCAGGAATGGTTTGGCAAAGGCCTCGTTAAAGTCGTAGCCATTGGCAAAATCTTCTTTGTTGTCCTGCTCAGTTTTGCCAAGCACTCCGGAATCTACGAGAGCAAAGACCATTTCGCCGAAATCGCTGGTGTTATTGATTCCCCAGATGCGGAATACGGTTAAAGCCATGGGGCCGAACTCCTGCAGTGCGTATTGTCTTATACCATCAAGGAGTTCCCTGCCGCTTATGTGTCTGTCGGGACCTTCTATCGGTTTGTCCAGCGTTTTTACCGTAAAATCCACGGCTTCTCTGGTAAATGAATATGCCTCGGCATCATAGCGTGGATCTTTGCTTATGATATCTTTTACTATTTTGCCAAAATCAAGTTCTTGCATTTTCGTGTCTCGTGAATCGCATTTAGTATTTCTAAGATTATCCGGTTAGTGAATCTTCGATTTTTTTTGCCATCAGTTTCATTTCGTCCTGGCTGTTATATTCTCTGGGTGTCCAGTTCCATTTATGACCGTCTTTTTCGAAGCGCGGGATGACATGGAAATGAATGTGCGGAACAACCTGACCGGCGACCTTGCCGTTTGCCTGGGTTACATTTATTCCATTCGCGCCCAGACCATCATATTGGGCTTGTGCGATTTTCTGAACAACCATAATCAGTTTCTGTAATGTTTCCGGAGGGGTGCCTGTAATGGGGTCATAATGTTTTTTAGGTATTACGAGGGTATGGCCTTTGACAACCGGGCCGATATCCATAAAGGCCAGAGTGTCTTCATCTTCGTAAACTTTGGCAGAAGGAAGTTCGCCGGCTGATATTTTGCAGAAAATACAATCAGGATTCATTTTTATTGAGTCCTCCATAATAAAAAGGGTACAATCCCACGTAATTAACGTGAACAGACTACACAAAGAGGGGTGGAGGGAAAAGAGCAAAATTGCAGGTTGTGCGGGGAGAAAGTGTTGGGTTTTAGGGAAGAGGTAACATCCAACATTGAACTTCGAACATCGAAGGGAAAGATATGTTTCGCGAAGTACGCAACAACAACAAGGAGGATGTATGAAGAAATGTATTTTAGCAGTAGTAGTTATAACTATGATTTTAGCGGGGCATACTGTTGTGGCAAGAGAAAGCGCACCGATTATCGGTGTCACTGCCAAGGTGGGTACTCTTGGGCCGGGCGTGGATTTGACGCTTAACCTTGGTTCATATTTCAACTTGCGCGGCGGTTATAATGGTTTTACTTACGAAAGATCTATGGATATGGATGAAGCCGAAATAGACGGAGAATTAATTCTTGAGACTATTCCAATACTTTTGGACTGGCATCCTTTCGAGGGCGGGTTTCGTATTTCTGGTGGTGTGGTGCTCAATAATAACGAGCTTTCTTTCTCGGCTACACCGGGTGATGAGTTTGAGCTTGAAGAAGTCCATTACATTGTTACAAGTCTTGACGGAGAAGCCACCTTTAACAGAACAAGCCTTTACATTGGTATAGGCAGCGGCAACGCCGTAGATAAAGATGGCAAGATACATTTTAATTGCGATTTCGGCTTAATGTTTCATGGCGCGCCGGAATTAGAGGCGACAGGCACAGCAATTAATCCGGCGTTTCAATCTATGCTGAATGATTCTCTTCAAGCGGAAGTGGATCAGTGGGAAGATGACGCGAAAGTTTTCAGTTTCTGGCCCGTGCTTTCTATCGGGGTCTCGATTTGCTTTTAATCGGTTAATCCCATTTTTTTGTCGGCATCTATCATCAAATCCATCATTTTTTTGTCCAGGTCTTTTGAGGTCATGGCTCCTTTTTTTGTCGATTTCCAGAGCGGGTTGGCTGCTGTGATGAAACAGCGGGCAAAAGGTTTGGGTATCATGTATTTGCACCATGTATTTTTGAATATCCAGGCACGATTTGCCGTCGTAGTGCATGGGACAATAGGACAACCGGTCATTCGGGAAAGCAGTAACACTCCCGGCTTTGATTTGTAAACAGGGCCGGTGGGGCCGTCTACAACTACTGCGCCGGCATAGCCCTGTTCCATAACCTTTTTCATTTCGCGTAAAGCATGTGCTCCTTTTCTCTTGCTGGAACCTCGCGCAGTAGCAAAGCCAAGTTTTTCCAGTATTCTGGCAATAAATTCTCCCGCCCAACTGTCGTCAACCATTATGCACACTTTCCATTTGCCGAAGTTTGAGAGGAGCAGGAAATCTTTGGCATGCCATAAAGCGTAAATAGCTTTTGTGGGATCCAATTTGCTGAATTCCGGTGGGTATTCAGTCCGGGTTTTCAGTGTTTTATTATAAAGTCTAATAAAAAAGACTATCAGCCCCGTGAGGACATTCAGGAAAAAGTTTGAATAAATAATACCGCGCCGCATCCTGAAAAACACCGACTGACGTTTTGTTCTCTCTGTTACAAGTTTTTGATATTTTCTTTCATCTATCGTGTATATTTCTTTTTTATGGATCTGTTCGTTAAGAATTGCTTCAAGAAACAAGCCGTCCTTTTCCTCTATTCTGCTTAGAGCAGGAAATTTTTTGTCGTTGGCTATGGTTAATGAAAGCTTGTCCTGAATAGACTTTTCGTTTTTGGGTATGCATTGTTCTTTTGACAGCCACACAAGAGGGCGAACTTTAAACCTTACTGTCAGAGGATCGGTTTTTTCAAAGAATATGGGCGTGTTATCAGTAAAATAATCGCCGTCGACTTCCAGCACACCGATCCAGCGGAAAAAATGTTTCATGTAGCAGACAAGTTTGTCGCCGGCATGGATTTCTCCGGCGATTTTCTTCCATTGTTCACGGAAGCCGCAGATTGTGCGGTCAGACTTGCTGAGAGATTCGTAAACAGCGGGAGGAATTATAGCGAGATAATAAGCCATAGTTAGACTCTATTCGAAAAGGTTTCGAATAGGAAATCCTAATATCTAAATTTAAAATTTAAATGACAAAATGTTCAAAACGACTGAATTTGTTGGTCGTTTATTTTGAATTCGGAGCTTTGGTCATTTGCTATTGTTTAGTATTTAGGGTTTCGATATTCGAATTTTAGAGCTTGCGACCTTTTTGAGCAAGCTCAAGTTACATACAGACATGCCAGAAGCGGACCAGTACTCCGAGCATGAAAAGAATCAGAACAATGATTACGGCTTTTTGTTCAAGAGAAGTAAGTTTGAACCAGGAATTAATAATAATCTTCATAGAGTGCCTCCTTGGCCTTCTTCCATCCCCGTGCCTGCCTTGAAGTGAAGAGAAGTTTCTACTTCAGGGTCGCCGTGTCTATTATTCTACTGTACGGCAATATTCACCAGCTTACCTGGTATTATGATTACCTTTCGGACGGTTTTACCTTCGATGTATTTTCCGATGTTTTCCGCTTTGAGCGCTTTTTCTTCCAGATCTTTTTTGTCAATATCGGGCGATACTGTAATTCGGTCACGAACTTTGCCGTTTACCTGTATAGGTATGACAAGCTCTTCTTCCGTGGCAATGCTTGAATCAGCTTTCGGCCAGCTGGAGGTGAAAATGCTTTTTGTGTATCCAAGCCGTTCCCATAGTTCTTCGGAGAAATGGGGCACAATTGGTGAGAGCAGGCGTAGTACGGTTTCAATGGCTTCGCGCAGGATAGCAGGTTCCACCTGATTTTCGGACGCTCTGAGCTGATTGAGAAGTTCATTACAACGCGCTATTGCCGTATTGAAATGAAAACCACCTTCGATCGCTTCGGTTGCGCGCATAATGCATTGATGTGTCTTGCGGCGCAGGGCGCGGTTAGTTGAGTCGAGATTTTCCGGCACAGCAGTATCTTTTTTCGTGACGTTATCGAGACTTTTAATAACCGTGTCCCAGAGTCTGTTCAACATGCGCCATGCCCCATTGATTCCGGATTCGCTCCAGATCTGCATTTTATCCGGCGGTGCGTCGGACAGCATGTAAAGTCTTACGGTGTCGGCCCCATAACGTTCAAACATTTTATCAGGGTCAACTACATTTAATTTGGATTTACTGATCTTAGTCATTTCGGCTTTAACAGGCTGCATGCATTGACAGCATTTGCCGTCTACGATGACGTCCCCTTCGCGCTTACAGTCCGTTACCTGATCTTCACGAAGCCATTTATGAGTTTCGCAGTAATAAGCTGTTTTGCAGACCATTCCCTGGCAGAAGAGACGTGTGAATGGTTCTTCAAAATCTATAAGACCGATATCGTGTAATACCATTGTGAAGAAACGAGCATAAATAAGATGCATTGTGGCGTGTTCGATGCCGCCTATATATTGATCGACCGGCATCCATTGCTTGATAATTTTCGGGTCAAATGCCTGCTCTTTGTTTTGCGGGTCACAATAACGTAGAAAATACCAGCTTGAGTCTACAAATGTATCCATTGTGTCGGTCTCACGGCGGGCCGTTTTTCCGCATTTGGGACAGGCGCATTTGAAGAACGATTCAGTTGTGGCAAGCGGATTACCGCCTCCTTCCTTGAAATGGATATCGGGAGGCAGGAGTACAGGCAGATCCTGTTCCGGAACGGGTACTATACCGCATGTGTCACAGTAAACAACAGGGATAGGAGCGCCCCAATAGCGCTGGCGGCTGATGAGCCAGTCTCGAAGCCGATAGTTAATCGTGCCTTCGCCGTAACCTTGTTCTTTCAGCCAGCAAATAATATCGGTCATAGCTTCGCAATTGTTATGGCCGTCAAAGGGTCCTGAATGGACCATTGTTCCGGGATCAACATAAGCCTCTGTCATAGTTTCGGGATCCAGTGGATTGTTGTCCCGTTCAATCACGACTTTGATCGGAATGTTATATTTCTTTGCGAATTCAAAGTCGCGTTGATCATGTGCGGGAACAGCCATTACGGATCCTGTGCCGTATGTCATGAGCGCGAAGTTAGCCACCCATAAAGGAACGGTGTCTCCGTTAACAGGGTTTATAACATGAAATCCGGTCCAGACCCCTATCTTCTCGCGATCAGCAATATCGCGTTCGCTGGTGCTCTGTTGGCGCATTTCCCTGACGATCGTCATGACGCGATCTTCGTGTTCCGTACCGCATACGAGTTTTTCAACAAGCGGATGTTCGGGCGCGAGACTCATAAAAGTAACTCCGAACAAAGTATCGGGCCGGGTAGTGAAAATCGGGAGTTCTTCATTTGTTTCTTTTATATGAAAGTTTACACGGGCGCCTTCAGAACGGCCTATCCATTCTTCCTGCATGGCGAGTACAGAATCGGGCCATTTGTTGCGTAATCTGGTATGGCCGTCCAGGAGCCGCTGTGCATATTTGCTCATGGAGAAAAACCATTGTGACATGTCTTTTTGTTCGACCTTGGTGCCGCATCGTTCGCATTGTCCGTCATGTACCTGTTCATTGGCTAGAACGGTTTGGCAGGAGCTGCACCAATTGACGGGAGCTGACTTTTTTACGGCAAGTTCGTTTTTATAGAACTGCAGAAAAAGCCATTGGGTCCATCGGTAATAATTGGGATGACTCGTAGCTATTTCGCGCTGCCAGTCGTATCCCCATCCGGCGCGCTGCATCTGTTCCGTCATGCGGTCTATATTATTTTCGGTCAATTGATGAGGATGAACTCCTGTGCGGATAGCGGCGTTTTCAGCCGGTAATCCAAAGCTGTCCCAACCCATAGGCGAGAGAACATGGCATCCTCGCAACTGTTTATAGCGGACAATAACATCGCCGAGAGTGTAATTTATTACATGTCCCATATGCAGTACACCGGATGGATAGGGGAACATGGTTAGACAATAGAATTTATTATCTGTTTTGTTTAAATCTGTGGCAAACGTATTATTTTCTTTCCAAGTGGTCTGCCATTTTTTTTCGATTTCGCTATAGGGATATTTCTCTTTCATTATTTGCGTATCTCGTGAAGCGTATTTTGTTTGCGATGAACAGAATCTTTCACATAATCTCATTCAAACTCTCTGCGATCTCCCTGGCTTGCTAATTTGTCATTTGGGCTTCGGATTTGGGTATTTCGCTTGTCCCGCCAAATGGCGGGGTCATTCGTTATTTCCGGCTGTGCCGGATTAACCTGCTTATTGCACGAGTTCAGAGTGCCGAAAGTGCAAGACGCGCGGTGTTTCGCTATAGACTCTATGCGAAACATCGCGGAACGCAGCAAATTCGGTGCTCTGGGCTCGCTTCAGTGAAGAAAGCCAAACATTCTTTTTCTTTTAATCCACATGTATACAATTTGCAACTTAAAACAGTGACATCGCTTCTTTTCTAAACATCGTTCTTGCAATACTTTACCCAAACCGTTTGACTTTCTTCATGCAATATGCGGTCTAGGCGCTGAGTTCTTTACTGCGTTTTGCCGCAGCTTTTATTGTTTTGCACACAATTTTTGAAAGCTCAGAGTTTTCCATTACTTCGAGTCCTGCGGCAGTTGTGCCTTTTTCTGATGTTACGGACATTATAAGTTCTTCGGGATCTATTTTTTTCTCCATAAGTAATTTCGAAGTACCCAGCATGGTTTGTACCGCAAGGGCAAGGGCATCTTTTCTGCTTAGTCCTTCTTTAGTTCCGGCGTTTACCATGCTTTCGAGGAAGTATGTGAAAAAAGCGGGGCCGGAACCGCTCAGTGCGGTAACTGTGTCGAATCGGCTTTCCGGGAGTTCTGCTACTTTACCAAAACATGAAAGTATCCTTGTAACCGTTTTTTTGTCCGAGACTGTAGCAGTTTTTCCAACACAGAAGACACTCATTGCCTCGGAGACAAGACAGGCAAGATTAGGCATAACCCTTGCGATTCTTGCAGTGGAGAACAATGACTGTATAAATGATATTTTCTTTCCAGCGGCAATTGAAATAACCAGATGTCTCTTGTTTACACCTCCGGAGATTTCGTTCAGAACGTCAACCAGTTGTTGCGGTTTGACCGAAAGGAATATAATCTCCGCCATTCCGGGAATAGCATTATTGTTAGAGTATGTATTGATGCCATACCGTCTCTTCAGCAGTTTGCGTCTTTCAGAACTGACATCACCTGCAAATATCTGGTGCGGCACAAATAGTTTGGAATTTATAAGTGCGGCAATTATCGCTTCCGCCATTTTCCCTGCTCCGATAAACCCTATTTTCATAGAAACTACTCCATATTTATCCCGCATCGCAGAGCATCTGTGTTGCCATGCTATGGCAAGATTATTGTGGCTAACCCACTTATTGCAATATGCGGGTTAAGCAGATCATATAAATATTCAAAAAACACTGGAACTATATCCATATAACGCAGACAAAGCAATATCATTCGCATATTTGCGAATTTCTCTCTTGCTACTATCATTCGCATATTATTATATTATTGGAGTCAGGTGCTTCACGGGTAGTTTTTTCTATTTAAAGCAAAGGGAAAGTTATGTCTCGAATATTACTGGTTGATAATGAAGCCAACATTCTCAGCGTGCTGAGCACCTTGTTAAATGCTGAGGGTTATGAAGTTGTTTCTACGCTGGATGGGGCCAAAGCCAAGGAGCTCATGAAATCGGAGACATTCGATCTTATGATCTCAGATATTCGTATGTCTCCCGTTGGGGGCATGGAACTGCTCGAGTTCGCCTGTTCCGAATACCCGGAAATATCGGTCATCATGTTGACGGCATACGGAACCATAGAAACTGCGATAGAGGCATTAAAACTTGGGGCTTTTGATTACGTAACCAAACCTTTTAAGGTTGATGAACTTGTTATTACGATTCGCCGGGCGTTAGAATACAAAAGCGCACTTTCCGAAAATATGAATCTGAAGGCTCAACTCAAAACCAAGTATCGTTTTGAGAATATCGTGGCAGAAAGTCCTTCAATGAAGAGCGCGTGTGAGATGATTGAACGTGTAGCGCCGACGGACACAACAGTGTTGATATACGGAGAAAGCGGAACCGGCAAGGAGCTTGTTGCCAAAGCTATTCGAGCTTACAGCAACCGCAGTAACAAGGAATTCCTGGCGGTCAACTGCGCTGCGCTGCCTGAACCGCTTCTTGAATCCGAAATGTTTGGCCATGTAAAGGGATCGTTTACCGGAGCATCGTCCGATAAGAAAGGTCTTTTTGAAGCTGCCGAGGGAGGAATTATTTTTCTGGACGAGATTGGTGCAATGCCTTTGAGTATACAAGGTAAGCTTTTACGCGTGCTTCAGGAAAAGGAAGTACGCAGGGTTGGCGGGAATGAGCATATTCCTGTTAACGCGCGAATTCTTGCAGCAACAAACACTCGTCTGGAAGAGCTTGTGCAATCGGGACGGTTCAGGGAAGATTTGTATTACCGGTTAAGCGTCATACCGATTACGATTGAACCCTTGCGCAAAAGGAAGGAAGACATTATGCCGCTGGTTTATCATGTCATGCGGCAGGAATTGGGGCCAAACAAGAAAACGCCATTAATAGATCTGGAAGTTGAAAGAATACTGGAAAGTTATGCATGGCCGGGAAATGTGCGCGAATTAGAAAATGCGATAAAACATGCTCTAACTTTTGCAACCGGAAACAAAATCACAAGAGATGTGCTACCTCCAAAAATTCTCAATGTAGTTGGTGATGTTCATGTTGCTTCAGATCCTGGTGAAGAATGTGGATATCGTTTCAAGTCTCTCAAGAAGTTTCTTCAAGTTAAGGAGCAGGAGTACCTCACGCAAGTTGTTAAAGCGTTGGCCGGAGACAAAGAAAAAGCCGCTGAAGCCTTAAGAATCAGTTTGGCAACGCTTTATCGTAAGCTGCCTAAAGGAGAAGGGAAAGAGGAGGAGGCTTTGCCTCCGGAATCAGGACCGGAAAACAAATCTGAAGACGAATCGTAACAGCTTGTTTAGTGTCAGGCCGATTGAATTTCCCTTTTTGCCCTTTAAATTCTCCTCCGCGGGCGGATCCGCCTGTGGCGGAAAGACCAGACCCTGTCTCGCCCGGAAGACGAATCATAGAATCAAGACCAGAACAGCTTTCCCATAATCTTTTCGAGAAGCGACATCAGGAACAGAAAAGGCTTCATAATGAGGTGCGAGAAGGGTAATAGGTTGAAATTGGCAAAAATAAGGAGTGAGACATATACTACGACGATAAATAAACACACATTTTTCCAGATCTTAGCATTCTGAGCGCTTCGATCTAATTTTTTTGATAGTGGGGGGGGTTGTTTCTGATCCCTATCCTCCCAGCCTTCGGGCCGGTTACTGCAGACGGTATTGTTCATATAGGCTTTCAAGGTTTCAATTACGCCGCTCAGTGAGTTTTCTTTTGCTATATGGCCACCTGATTTATGGACTGTATCTATTACATCTTTAGCCGCATTGGCAGGACAGCCTGTAAGCTTTGCTATACGGCCATTCAGCATGCTTATATCATTGAGACCATCTCCTATGGCCAGAATATTTGAGGGGTCAATTCTGATCTGTCGTGCCAGTTCAGAAACCGCTAAACCTTTTGTGAAAAGAATTTGTCGAATATCGATTTCCCTGGGATATTTGAATAATGTTAAATGCTCGTGCAGTTTTACTTTATCTTTGAGCATGTCAACGGCGAGAGATGCCGCATTATCGGAATTAAAGCGCAGGAACAGCCGGTCCTTTTTTATGCGAACAATTTTTACTGCAGGGAAAAAGCCTGTAACTTCATGACACCATTTCCTGATAGCTTTTTTGTCCCGTATCGTGTCGGCCCATAAGTGACACAGGACTCGCAAATTCCAGAATATATGTGGAATATATCCGATATCGGAATAGCTGTAGATATATGCGTGTTGCATGATAACATAATTCGGCATTATTCCAATCATTTGCATTGGGGCCAAGAGCTGCCGGAGACTTTTCAGGGATCGGCCTGTACATACCACCCAGGTGGTATTGTGTGTCTTGCGCAGTTGTTTGAGGATATCGCGGAATTCTATGTAGTAAGCAAATTCATCTGATCTGCCTGCAAGAGTTCCGTCAAAGTCTGTTGCTATGAGTCGTATGTCTGTCATGTCGAGATGTTGCTAGCCCCAATATTTCACGAATCCTCTAGAAAAAGATGGTAATTCCTTTGTAACCTGTTATAGTGCAGTTAGTTACAAAAGCACAACAGAAAGGAGTTACCATGACAAAGTGTAGCACGCAACAAGAGCTGTTTCCAGCATATAAGTCACGTAAAATAGAATTTGATTTTAACGGTGGCGATATCACCAGTGACGCAGGCAGCCTGCTTCTAAGACAAGCAGATCGTTGTATTGGCCTGACACGCGACTTGAGCAAAGCGCTTAAGGACAATCGCCGCACAAAGAGCTGCGATCACTCTCTTCAAAAGCTCTTCAAACAGCGGATTTACGGACTGGCTCTTGGCTACGAGGATCTGAACGATCATAAGACCTTGCGATATGATCTGGCATTACAGACCGCAGTTGAGCGTGATGAAGCCCTGGCCAGCGCTCCTACGCTATGCCGACTGGAAAACGCCGCTGACAGAGAAACGGCCTGGGCAATATCTAATCTGCTTGTAGAAAAGTTTATTTCCTCATTTAAGGAGGTGCCAAAACGATTAGTTCTGGATTTTGATGCTACTGATGATCGTATCCATGGCCAACAGGTTGGACGGTTCTTTCATGGGTATTACCGAAGTTACTGCTTTCTGCCTTTATATGTCTTCTGCGGTTCTCAGTTACTCGTTTCATATCTTCGTCCGAGCAGGCGTGGCGCTGCGCGACATGCATGGGCTATTCTGCGTCTATTGGTTGAACGACTTCGCAAAGAATGGCCGGGTGTGAAGATCATCATTCGAGGAGACAGTGGTTACTGCAAGTGGCGTATGATGCAGTGGTGCGATAATCATAGAGTGGGCTATATTATTGGCTTAGCGAAAAACTCCCGCATCAATGCTGTGGCTGCACCGCTCATCGAAAAAGCAGAAAAGCTATTTGGTGAAACAGGAGAAAAGCAGCGGCTGTTTACATCAGTTCAATACGCTGCCATGCCCTGGGACAAAGAGCGTCGTATCATAGTCAAAGCAGAACACTCTTCTATGGGCAGCAACCCTCGTTACGTTGCGACCAACCTGCCGGGTGATCCTCAAAAGCTTTACGACCGAGATTATGTAATGCGTGGCGACATGGAGAACCGCATCAAAGAACAGCAACTCGATATGTTCAGTGACCGCACAAGTTGTCATAACTGGTGGCCGAATCAGTTGCGCATGATGCTTTCCGGGTTAGCATATGTTCTTGTGGAAACTATACGACGAACAGCGTTAAAAGGCACAGCGATGGCCAACGCTCAATGTGGAACCATCCGACTGAAGCTCCTGAAGATAGGTTGCGTGATTATTCGTAACACTCGCCGAATCAGGTTCCATGCATCAAGTGCATATCCCTATCAAACGCTCTTCCTTGATGTTGCCCGTCGCCTCGCAATCGAGTGATATACAAAGTGTGCTGTCCCCGGCACCAGAAAAAGAACGGAGGATATGGCGGAGCTCTGTCCTCAGATATAAAAAATCCTGTTAATCCTGTCCTCGGATCCGTTGGATCCTATGGATCCAGAGGATTGATCCTGTCTGAAAATCTTATCTGCGTCTATCGGCGTTCATCGGCGGTTAATAAATCTTACTCATGAAACATTCGGGCTAGCGAGTCTTCGAGCTCCAGACAAGAAAGAGCATATCCCGAAGCGACAAGAGATGCGGGTCTGATTTTCGCTTGTCCCACCGTAGCTTCTGAGCGAAGGGGGGAACGAAATTCTTACTTCATTCTTAAGTTAACAAACTTTAAACAGGGTTCTTCAGGACCGACTAACTAATAGCTCGACTACTTACCTTTACGCATAACACGCCACGGCAAACACATAATCGAAAACGCCAGAGCAAACACACCCGATATACCCAAAACGGCAACAATCTGCAATGGTGTTTCGTGCCATACAGTAACTCCCGCAATATATCCTACGGCACATATAATTAAAGGTAATGTAATCATGAATCTGCGCTGTGCTAATTCGTAGCTCATAATCACAAAAACCATACTCACAGGACACAACGCCCATACCATACCGCGCAGTAACGGCACTGAATCAAACGATCGATCACCTTTAAACAACCATAAGAAAAATTGCGGAAAGATCGTGCATGCCAACGCTACGCTACCAATAATAAACGCCGCCAGCGCCAAAGCTTTAAGCAGAATCCTACAACTCGCGTAAGATGCATCACCTGATGATACAACCTTGGGAAACATTGCCATCGCAATAGGTTGCGGCAGAAAAACCACAATGCTTGCAATAACAGATGCCTTCGCAAAATAACCCGCTGTAACCGAATCAAAATAATGTTTAACAATTAAAACATCCGCATTCATCAGAACCGCGAACGCGGTCAAAGCTATTACATACTTGAAAAAATACGGATAAACACCAACAACTCTCTCCGTCCTTGAAATACCCGGCCCTAATAATTTCCTTAAAGCAATAATATAAATAACAATACTCGCCGCCATGGCAGTTGCATGACCTGACATTGCCCCAACTGCCGAAAAACCCATTGCCACGGCAGTAATTGCAAATACCAAACGTATCAATCCCCACGCGATTCCAGTCCCAGACAACCATGTAAACGCCTGGCAACCATTTAACACCCCCGCCAATATCGGAGAATAAAGCCCCGCAATAACAGATACGCCCATTACTATTATCAATTTACTGCTTTCCACATTAAAGAATCCCGCTAAACCAGATGAACCAACCACAAGTAACGCAAAGATTAAAATACCTAAAATTAAAAAACTCCGCACTATATCCGCTATCATTGATTTAACTTTCTCAGAATTACCCTCTTTAATAAGGCGCGCGGTAAAATGAGCCATAGTCCACCTGAAAGCCCCAACTGAAAAGCTGACAATCAAGAAAACGCGAAGCATAACAGCCATGTCGCCATATTCCGGTCCAGACAACATTCTCATCATAGCTATTTGAAATAACACATTTAGAAAACTTGCTATCTGCATTCCCACCATCAAGAGAAGGCTGTGTCTGAATAAGTGGTCCTGTTCCAATCCGGGAGGATGAATAAACGGCCCAAGATATTTATTATACAAAGTCACCACCCATGCAAAAGGAGAATACAGCAAACGCAAACGCGTCAACGCGGCAAACATCTCAAGAGAAACCCGGGTAATTTCTATCTTTGACCCCTCAACATCATGCCATGTTGTTGGAATTTCTATAATTTTATATCCAGCCCTTTTCAACTGAAAGAGAAGGTCCACATCGAAAGCCCAATGCGTAAGACCAAGTTTAGACAGTACCCGTATAACAGCTTCCCTTTTTATAAGCTTGGCACCGCATTGAGTGTCGGTAAGAGGAAGACCAAAGAATATCCGCGTCAGAAGATTAAAAACCCGCGATGCTATTCTGCGCAAAAGAGGCTGTCTGGGACTTACCTTGGCGCCTCGACACCACCGGGAGGCAATAATAGCATCAGAATCACCAATATTATCCACCAGGTCCTGAAAAGCTTCCGGGGTAGTGGATCCATCGGCATCTGAGAACCCGATTAAATCCCCCCTCGCATCCGGGAACCCCAACATAAGCGCCCCGCCTTTGCCGACACTCTTCGGCTCAACAATATAACGCAGATTTGGATATTTCTCCCTGTATTTCCTGACAACGTCTTCCGTTCGATCGGAAGTGCCATTGATAACCGTAATGAATTCAACATTATCGCCATAGCGTGACGTAAAAAAGGGAAGATAGGCATCAAACATACGCCCTATTCTCTTCTCTTCATTATGCGCCGGAATGATTATCGAAAGCTTCATACGATTTATCATGCCATATACTTCACCCATACAACAATTGAAAAGAAGGAATCGATAAAACAAGCTAGAAAAAACAAACCTGTGTTATCTATTGGCAAGAAAACACCCTGAAGGCTTTCCCTCTGAGCCCTAATACCTGCGGCGATCTTTCGCCGCTATATATACCATATATTGTGGTTGCATTATTCAGAACCACATGATATAGAGACATTTGATTGAATTTTTAGCATAAATGTTTTAGAATTATCCTTTGGAATATTCATTAAATATTGGAGTAAGTAGTGTACCTTAAAACACTGGAAATAGTCGGCTTTAAAAGCTTTGCGGGGAAAACCATTCTCAAATTCGAACCCGGAATGACCTGTATTGTCGGCCCTAACGGCTGTGGTAAAAGCAATATTTCCGATGCTGTTCGCTGGGTTCTCGGGGAACAAAGACCCAAAGCCCTGCGCGGCTCAAAAATGGAAGATTGCATTTTCAACGGCACTGACGAACGAAAGCCGCTCGGCATGGCCGAAGTCAACATTACTTTTGCCGACTGTGAAAAATCACTCGGCATCGAATACAACGAAGTGACAATAAGCCGCCGCGTTTTTAAGTCCGGAGAAGGCCAATACTTTATAAACAAAACACCCTGCCGCCTGAAAGATGTCCAGCGTATGTTTATGGATACCGGTATCGGCACTACCTCATATTCTGTTATGGAACAGGGACGAATAGACCAAATTCTAAGTTCGCGCCCTGAGGACCGCCGCACAATTTTCGAAGAGGCCAGCGGGATAACAAAATTCAAAGCAGACAAAAAAGAAACCATCAGAAAACTCGAACATACCGAAGCTAATCTTTTGCGCCTTGCCGATGTGATTCGTGAAGTCAAACGCCAGATTGGTTCATTGCAAAGACAGGCAGGTAAAGCTCGACGCTTCAAAACGCTCCGTGACGAACTGCGCCAACTCGATATCCATACAACAAAGGAACGGCTGAAATCGCTGGATCGGGAAATCAGCGAACTCCAATCCCGAATATCCAATCTTAACGACCAACTCAATACTGCCAAGACGGAAACACAGGATCTTGAGCAAGGTAACTTGATTCTTCGCAAAAGCATCCAGCAGACCGATTCAGAAAAAACATCCTTTCTCGAAAAAAGCTTTTCCGCACGAAGCAAACTTGAGCATACACGTGAACTTATCCGCGTAAATCATCAACGAATTGAGGAATACGGCAAATTATCACAGCGCGATTCAATGGAGGCCGAGAAAGCACATCAACAAATTGAAAGCCAGAAGAAAAGCCTGACCGAACTTGTCGCCCGGCTCAATAAAATTTCTCCCGAAAAAGACGAAGCTGAACACGAACTGAAGATTTGCAATGATAACCTGGCCACTCATCAACAATTGCTTGAGACAACACGAAACGAGATTCACGAACTTCGCGCAGATCTGGTTGAACTGGAAAGCGGTCACTATAAACTTCAGAATCAACTCGCACAGGTTGATCTTCACGAACGTTCTGACACCATTCGCAAAGAACGTCTATTTGCCGAACAAGCTCAATTGCAGCGTGTCGCAAAAGGCTACGAAAAGCGGCAATCCGAAATGCATCACGAGCTTAACGATCTTAAAGAACAGTCAAAGACTTACATCAACCAATGCAATGAATTGAAACAGCAGAAATCAGAGAAAGAACTAGAGACCAGAATCCTCCAGGAAAACTGCGCAAAACTTCAATCTGAGTCAGCCGGCAAGAAAGCGCAAATTGACATTCTTCGCGATAATGAGACTTCAGGCGAACAGTCCCGCGAAAACACCAGCCTTTTATTAAACGAAGATAATCCTCTGAATATAAATAAAGATAAGCTGATGGGCTCTCTTGTATCTCATATTGATGTAAAACCCGAGTACAGAACGGCATTGGACGCAGTTCTCTTTTTATGGCTCGACGCTGTACTTGTTTCAGACACTGTAAGTGCTATCGAAATACTGCGAAAATTGGAGTCTAACAAAAAAGGCTCCGCCCGACTTATAGCTGTAAATACTTCCAACGAACCAGGATCTTTAGGCAAGACCGAAACAACAGGCGTCAGACTGTCCGACCATGTAAAGTGCCCGGAATCGATAATGCCGGTAATACGCCGACTGCTGGGAAACGTTTTTGTGGCTGATTCACTTGCCTTAGTTCCTGATCCTCTTCCTGCAGGGAAAACATATGTTACCCGTGAAGGATCAATCATCCGCGGAGACGGCTGTCTCGAATTCCGGCCGACTGACGCACATGCAAACACCCCGATGGCCCGTAA
Source organism: Verrucomicrobiota bacterium (assembly GCA_042565725.1). Classification (GTDB taxonomy): domain Bacteria; phylum Verrucomicrobiota; class Kiritimatiellia; order UBA8416; family JBHORK01; genus JBHORK01. Next base: position 48,961 of record JBHORK010000004.1, on the reverse strand, counting down.
ATACCTACTGAGCGATCTCGAAAAAGAATCCTCCAGCCTGGAGAACCAGATTGAGGACAACGAGAATAAACTCAAAGTTTTGCTCTCAAAAACATCCTCTCTTCAGAATTCCCTTGATAAAGCCACATCAAGTCTGGATGAACAAAAACACGCTCTTGCAGTCAAAGAAGGTGAAACCCAAATCGTATCCAGGGAAGCCGACCAGGCAAAAGACCGATTAAATACCGTCACATGGGAACTTAACAATATCACCAAGGAAGATGATTCGGCGGAGCAGAAAAGAACATCTATTACAGAAGAAATTGAAGCTGCACAATCTAAACGCGAAAAAACTTCAAAGATAATAGAAGAAAAAACTTCTGCCATCAATGAACTCGAAAGCAAATATTCAAGTCTTCAATCCCGTGTCACTGAACAGAGCATAAAGTTTACCCAGCTTCGACATGAAGCTGAACACCTGGAAAACCGCCGTCAATCAGGAGAGGCTCATTTAAAAGAATTCGAAACCCTTGTCCAAACCCGTTCACAAGAAATCGTGTCATACAGAAGCAGCATTGAACAATTCCAGGAATCAATTAAAAACGCAGAAGAGCAACTGATCGAACTTCAGAAGGAAATAGAAGTTAACACAGAAAAATCGGAAAGCCTGGACAAAAACAGGAAGAAGCAGAGCGAAGAACTTGAAGAAATGGAAAAAATGCTGACGAGCAAGAGGGCTTTAGCCGATGAACTTAAAGATAAAAGAGCAGAAGATGATCTAAAGCTCCACGAAAACACCATGAAGCGTCAGAACCAGCTCGACAGAATTGCCTCTGAATACAGCACAACTCTGGAAAAGGTAATGAACGAACCGGACCCCGACTGGAAAGACGGAAAACCTCCGATGGAAGCACTTGAAACCAATATCGAGGAGCTTCGCACAAAAATAGAAGCCATGGGCCCGGTCAACCTGGTTGCTATTGAAGAACACGAAGAACTTGAAGAACGACATTCTTTCTTAACCCACCAGGAAGCAGACCTTATAAAAGCCAAAGAACAGCTTCTTGAGATGATTCGTAAGATCAACAGAACAACTTCAGAAATGTTCCGCATAACTTTTGCTAAGGTTAACGAAAATTTCCAGATAATGTTCAAAAAACTCTTTAACGGCGGTTCCGCAAAACTTGTCCTGGTTAACGAAGAAGATGTCCTGGAATGCGGAATCGAAATAATTGCACGTCCACCCGGAAAACGTCTTCAAAACATTACCCTTCTTTCTGGAGGTGAACGAACCCTTACAGCTGTAGCGCTGCTGTTTGCCATTTACATGATCAAACCCAGCCCATTCTGTCTGCTCGATGAGTTGGACGCGGCTCTTGATGATACCAATATCGGACGTTTTGCAACCGTACTCCAGGAATTTGTCAAACAATCTCAGTTCGTAGTCATTACCCACAATCGCCAGACCATAGCGGCGGCAAGTATTCTGTACGGCGTTACAATGCATGAAAAAGGAATCTCCAGTATTGTATCAATGAAATTCAAGGACCATGAGGAACCTGAACCGGTAGCCGCCAGCTGAAAAAGGACTATGCCCACCCGTCCCGCAATGCGGGACTAGATAAAACAGATTTAAACAGATGAAAGAAAGATTTGTAAAATGATCAGGCAGCAAAACAATTAAAAGCACATTTGGGCGAGACGGGGTCTGGCCTCTTGACCTCCATAGCCTTGGCGACGGAGGTTGCAATTTACGGGGGTAAACGGGGCGAAAATTCAATGGCCTGACCTCAAGCGAGCATATCATGAAATCACCCATACCGTTAAACGATCTTCTTGCTTGTTCTATTAAGGCCGCCCAGGCGGCCGGTAATCACGCGTTTCAGAACCATCACAGACGCAGTGAGACAATAGAAACATTCGATCATGACGTTAAACTGAAGCTGGACGTCGAATGCCAGGAAAAAGCCGAATCCGTCATCAAAAGTAAATACCCCGACCACGCAATCCTAGGCGAAGAAGATACAAAAGCCCCTTCTGGAAGCCCTGAACCCTGCCGAATGACAGGGCAGCCCTCTCCTCACACCTGGATTATCGACCCCATTGATGGAACTGTGAATTTTCATCATGGATTACCCTGGTGGTGTGCCTCTGTGGCGGTTGAACATAACGGGCAGGTAGTCGCTGGAGCTGTATATACACCACAAATGGAAGAAACATATACAGCAAGCCTGGAGCAGACGGCAAAGTGCAACGGTAAATCTATTAAAGTTTCCACAACCGCAAGATTGTCTGATTCCATAATCCTTACGGGAATGGATAAAAAACTTGAACCGAATCTAAAACCATATGAAATCTTTTCGCGAATCGCTTCAAATGCCCGTAAGGCAAGAATAACGGGATCAGCGGCTCTTGATCTCTGCCAGGTAGCATGCGGACGGGCCGACGGATATTTTGAATCCGGCATTTATTTGTGGGATGTTGCGGCCGCAGAATTAATTGTGAAACAAGCCGGCGGTAAAGCTGAAATTCTTAAGCACCTTGACAACAATCACCGAATGATCTTCATGGCAAGCAACAACCATATTTACAGTGAGCTCAGGAAACTGACCGCCTTCCCGGCTTCTTAGTCACGCATCAGAATTAAGATAACATCAACAACTACGTTCCGAACCAAGCTATTAACAGTGACCTGAAGATCACTGTTGCACACTATTCATTCTCGACACCTATACGGAAGAATTTTCCTTTCCCTTCAATTGCGTTTGTAAAGCTCATTACGCCATTAGATATGCTTTGCATCCTGTGAATGTTAGTAAACCAGAAAGAATCCATAAGATTCGTCTTGCTGTAAACACTATAGAAGCGACCGGAAACCATTTCCCAACCAATAACAATATTGGTTTCGACAGTAGTGTTATAAGGCAGATCATCTATTTCAAACAAATCAGATGAGTTGTTAGGATGAGTTCCCGCAATCAATTCCTCCAGATTGCTCATTCCATCTCCATCAGCATCATCAGAAGAATCGTCAAGTTGCGGATCAAGACTATTATCAACTTCCCAGCCATCAGTCATGCCATCTCCATCGGAATCAGTGTTCGTAGGACATGTGGAATTCTGGTACTCCCCAAGATCAGACAAATCATCATTATCGTAATCAAGCGTACCATCACGCGATAAATCATCAAAATATTGCACTTCCCATGCATCCTGCAAACCATCTGCATCCACGTCATTGGTCAATTGACCATGCACTCCAAATTCTGCCACATCCCATGCTTGTGCATCAGCACCGCTTGACATTATTAATTTAACAAATCTGCAGGTAACACTGCCAAAATCAAATTCCTGCAAGCTCTCATTTGCGGCTAATGTTCCATTTGTTAATGACCAATATGAAGAACCATTGATTGACGCCTGAATCTCAAAATCCTCACTCTCATAACCATTAACGATGCAATTATTAATCCCTGCCATCGTAATAACAGCACTCTCACTATTCGTGAAAGAATAAACAAACGTTTGAGGACCCGAGGGATTAAGCTCACTTCTCCAGAAACTGACCTTATTACCATCAGCCAGGTTTACGGCTGACATTGTATTGGTATATTCTGAAGTAAACGATTCCAACACACCACCATTTCCCGGCCTGAGAATATTTTTTGAGCCAAACACACCGAATTCCGTCAGGTGATAAGTTATAGCCTTGATATAATTGGCTGTCGCATGTACTTCAAAAGACAAAACACGCTTCCATTGACCAGATTCCGTATCATACCAGTATGGAATAAGAACCGTCTCTGATATTCCCAGTCCATCTACTATTCCATCATCATCAACATCATCGTAAGGTATTATTATGGTTATCGGTTTATTCAACGATGGATTACCATCAATGGATACTTTTCTGTTCTTGCCTATACTTATGGTTCCTACAGCCGCCCCATTGACGGGGTTAGTATTTCCATCAGTCAGCACAATATTCACAGTTGGATCAGTATTCACTGTCCCTACAGGTAGTATCACAGAAGTATTATCGTATATATCCAAGGTCGTTGTCTTATTTTTGCTGCATTTCTGTTTTCTTGTATGCTTCCCTCCGACATCAGCTTCTTCGATGTCATCTATTTCATCGTTCCAGGCAGAATAAACCTGAACAGTTACTATCTGGGAATATACTATATTACTGCTTATGTCAGTGGCTTTAGCCCTTAAATCATAGTCGGCAGCATTGACCAACCCGCTGACATCCCATGTGGTCTTAAATGAATACGGCGGCGGCACTATTACACTTCCTATATCTATCCATACGGAATCGGAAGATTTCTTATATTGCATAAGAACAGAACCAGTAAGATTGCCCGGGGCGGTATTGGCATGCACTGTTACCTCTGCGCCACTTACATCCCAGTTCATTTTAGGAGTGCTGATCCACGCTTTCAAAGCCGACGCCTCAGACGCATGCACAACTATCGAAGCTGATCCAGATAATCCATCATTATCAATAACAGTTACACCCGGCGCATATGAACCGGCAAGAGTGTAAGTGTTTGTAATTATATTTGTTGTGGTTATTATGTCGCAATCACCATCACCATCAAAATCCCACTCGAAACTAACTATAGTTCCATCATCCACCGTATTAGCCGTTAAAACAACATCAAGCGGAACATTTCCTTCATCTGGTGACGCTGAGAGAAATACCGCTGGCGGATTTGTTACAACAGAAACAGTTACTGTTTCTGAATCTGCGCTTTGTAAGCCCTGATCATCCGTTACTCTCAAAACAGCGGTGTTTAAACCAGGCTCCCTGTAGGTCCAGGATATGACACCATTAGTAACAGTCATCTCATAATTCCCATCACCATCAACATCAAATTCATAAACAACAATTTCATGCCCGGCAGCGGCAGTAGAGTTTGTTCCCGTAAGTGTAACAGCAGTTCCTGCGATAGTATTTGAAGGTATTACCTGAAGATCCGCAACAGGAGGCGCCCCCCAAACCTCAATCACAACAGAGGTTGAACCGGAAGCGCCATAATCATCTACAACCTTGACGGATGTTGTGAAAGAGCCGGGTTCAGGATATTCCACAACTACACTGCCAAGTCCCTCTCCTGAGATTTCATACATACCATCGCCTTCACGGTCTATTTCCCACCTGACAATATCTGTATCCGGATCCGATGATCCAGAAAGATCGAAAGTGACAAGTAAAGGTGCCGGACCATTTGTACTGCTGACCGACACATCAGCAACCGGAGATCTGTTGCAAAGCCGCATCACTTCAAAAGAAGAAAGCGCTCGATTATAAACACGAACATCATCAAGCTTGCCGTCAAGGTAACCTCCAACTAGATTCCAACCCAGGAAAAGGGTCGCTGTTGTATTTGACATTCCAGTATAAGAACCCGTTTCTATATTGGTTGCGGAATCTTGTAAAACTCCATTTATATATACATTCATGCCGTTGGTAGCTTCAGACCCGTCGTATGTTCCAACCAAATGGACCCACTGCCCCTCGTAAGCGCCTATCGGAGCTGTACTTCTCATGACATTAGCGCTTTCATCAGTATGAAAAACTCCAAATTGCAACGTCTCTGCCGGACCGCCAGGTCCCGCGGAATTAAAACTCCACTCCCGAAGTCCACTTTCCTTCTTGAAAAGTAATGGTCCATTATTAGCCTCATCAAAATACGCCCAGACACTGACAGTGAACGGCTTGTCATTGCCGGCCCCATCCGTAAACGATAAAACATCTGCATCACTGGCTTTTATAAAATCATTTGTGCCGTCAAAACTCATTGCCCCGCCAATCTTTCCGCTGGCGGTCCACGTCGCTCCGGTAACTATACCTATATTCCCGTTCCCACTCTGGTCAGTAACAATCTCTCCTTCATCACTGTCAAACGTGTAATGAAGCACAAGCCCGTCATCTCCCTTTTGATAAAGATGGGAAACTTCACCTGCCGAAAGCGCGCGGTTATAGATGCGGACATCGTCCATCTTTCCGTCAAGTAAATGCATATTTCCTACTTCGTTCGTCCAATTTCCTATTACAACTGGTTCATCCAGAACAATTGGCCCAACCAAATTATCATTCTGAAGAGTTAACGACTGAGAAACCCCATCCTTATACAGTTTACAACCCGCACCAACTCCAGAACCGTCATAAGTCCAAACAAGATGATGCCAGCTATTTGTTGAATTAAATCCATCGGCATAGCCCCTAATAGAATTAGCATCACTGCCATTCTTTAAGATGAACCGCGCATAGCGAACTCCCTGCCAAGGCGACAGGTTTAGCCTCACCATATAAGGATCTGTGCCCTTTAAAACTAAAACGTTAACTTTGTCATTAAGAATCTTTCTTCTGTTGTACCATACTGAAATCGTAAAAGGATGCTGCCCATTAAAAACCTGGTGAAATGCTGGGTTATTAGATGCAATCATATGATCATCATCACCATAAAGCTCATATGCCCCGCCAATCTTTCCGCTCGCCGTCCACGTGGCTCCGGTAACTGTACCCATATTCCCGTTCCCGCTCTCGTCAGTAACAATATCTCCTTCATCACTGTCAAACGTGTAATGCAGAATAAGACCATCATCCCCGCTTTGATAAAGCTGAAAAACTTTATCCACCGAAAGCGCGCGGTTGTAGACGCGGACACCATCAATATTCCCATAAAATTTACCTGAGCCACTAGCAGCACCATATTGCCCAACATGAACGGGTGCAGACACGTTTTCCATAGATACATATGGCGTTTGAGTATGCCCCACTAAAGCAATCGCATCAGTTCCATCAAGATAAAGCTTTATTCCTTCATGCGCACTATTGCCGCCCCTGCCGTCATATATTGCAACAATATGATGCCAGTTTGTGTCAGTAATCATAGCCTGACTGGTTCTGCTCTGTGCTGATCCGGCACTGTTGTCATACACAAGAAAATTAAATTGACCGGTGTCTCTATAGAGCTGCAAGTCCCATTCTCTACCGCTCCCATCATTCATATATTTTGAAACCAGCCCTTGAAGTTCGTCCACGCCATTGGTTGATGATCTTCTTACCCATACGCTGACGGAAAAGGGTGAATCGTTTGTCCCGTCTCCAAAACTTAAACTATCAGTATCTCCTACATCGACAAAATCATTCGTGCCGTCAAAATTCATCGCCCCGGCAATCTTTCCACTGGCAGTCCACGTCGCACTGACAACTGTACCTATATGCCCGTTCCCGCTCTGATCAGTTACGATTCCGCCCTCATCTGAATCAAATGTGTAGCGCAGAACCAAACCGTCCTCCCCATTATGATAAAGCCTGGAAACTTCAACTGCCGAAAGCGCGCGGCTATAGATGCGGACATCGTCCATCTTTCCGTCAAGTAAATGCATATTTCCTACTTCGTTCGTCCAATTTCCTATTACAACTGGTTCATCCAGAACAATTGGCCCAACCAAATTATCATTCTGAAGAGTTAACGACTGAGAAACCCCATCCTTATACAGTTTACAACCCGCACCAACTCCAGAACCGTCATAAGTCCAAACAAGATGATGCCAGCTATTTGTTGAATTAAATCCATCGGCATAGCCCCTAATAGAATTAGCATCACTGCCATTCTTTAAGATAAACCGCGCATAGCGAACTCCCTGCCAAGGCGACAGGTTTAGCCTCACCATATAAGGATCTGTGCCCTTTAAAACTAAAACGTTAACTTTGTCATTAAGAATCTTTCTTCTGTTGTACCATACTGAAATCGTAAAAGGATGCTGCCCATTAAAAACCTGGTGAAATGCTGGGTTATTAGATGCAATCATATGATCATCATCACCATAAAGCTCATATGCTCCGCCGATCTTTCCGCTCGCCGTCCACGTGGCTCCGGTAACTGTACCCATATTCCCGTTCCCGCTCTCGTCAGTAACAATATCTCCTTCATCACTGTCAAACGTGTAATGCAGAATAAGACCATCTCTTGCTTTGTGATAAAGCTGTGCGACTTCACCCGCCGAAAGCGCGCGGTTATAAACACGAACGTCATCAAGTTTACCATCAAGGTAACCACTAACTAAATTATAACCCAGGAAAAGGGCCGCTGTTGTATTTGACATTCCCGTATAAGAACCCGTTGCTATATTGGTTGCAGAATTCTGTAAAACCCCATTTATATATACATTCACGCCGTTGGTGGCTTCAGACCCGTCGTATGTTCCAACTAAGTGAACCCACTGCCCCTCGTAAGCGCCTATCGGGGCTGTGCTTCTCATAACATTAGCGCTCTCATCAGCATGAAAAACCCCAAATTGTAACGTCTCGGCCGGACCACCAGATCCTGCGGAATTAAAACTCCATTCCCGAAGCCCGCTTTCCTTCTTGAAAAGCAAAGGTCCATTATTAGCCTCATCAAAATACGCCCAGACACTGACCGAAAAAGGCTGGTCATTTCCTGCCCCATCAGTAAACGACAATATATCTGCGTCATTTACCCTTATACAATCACCAATCCCACTGAAATCCATTGCCCCGCCGATTTTCCCGCTGGCAGTCCACGTCGCTCCGGTAACTATACCTATATTCCCGTTCCCACTCTGATCCGTAACAGTCCCTCCTTCATCACTGTCAAATGTGTAATGAAGAACAAGGCCGTTTGTTAAATCCGCAACTCCCAGAAATGGAAAAGTGATCAACAAAACAATTGCCATCAACATCGTAAATAAGCTCGAAGTTCTCATTAATTATATCCTTCCGTTTCGTCACAAAACGCAATTTAAATACATGTATTAATATGCTGAGACTAGCACAATAGCATTGTCAAGAAGAAATAAGGCAAAACTCGAGATTCCGGGCTTTTTATCAGATGATTTCTGAGGTTTGGGTGATTTTTGTAGGGGATTCCCTTACAAATTTGAGGGCATGAGAAAACTTACCAATATAAAATTAAAAGAGAAGAATACTGCCTCCCCGCTTGCCTTGACGGAGGTTGGCGCAGGCTGAATGAATACTTACAAGATTCTTACAGAATTAACATACCGTTATTTGGCTAAATCTATACTCGAAATATCGGCCGCTTCACCTGAACCACCGGGCTCGCAGTCAGACCCGTAACTTATAATCTCATAAGCAGAACCGTCCGATCCCGGAACCAGGTAAATATATTTGTGCTCCCACGGATCAAGGGGAAGACCTTTCTTCAAATAGCCCTCATCTGAATACCTTTGCGGAACAGGAGAAATAACGGGTTTCTCACAAAGAGCCTTAAGGCCCTGCTCCGAAGTGGGATATCGACCACTATCAAGACGATACAAATCGAGAGCCTGTTCAAATATACTTATCTGCGCTATAGCAGCAGCCGTTTTAGCTTTCCCAAGCTGCGGAAAGACTTTAACACCGACAATAGTCGCGATAATAGTAATAATCAACACAACCACCAATATCTCCAACAATGTAAAACCAGCTTTACTATTCATAGTCTGCTCCTTTTTTTGACAAGATTGACAGGCTCTTTCTCCCCCCCCACTCAGGTTTCAGGCGCTTTGGCCCCGTACTTGTTTCGGGGTCTCAGCCCTCATCCCTCATATATTCAATCTCCCCTGCATATCCTCCCCGCCAAATTTCTTATATAATGCATCCAACTTGGCTAAGTAGTAAACAACATTCTCATCTCTTTTCTTCGGGTTCCAATCCGAAACAAGTTTCGAATTCTCATGTACAGCCACACTCTTTTTCTCACCCGTAACATAATAGGATATCTGATCACCTGCCTTATAATCACGCCCGGACCGCAAGGCCAGCTCATATACAGCACGTCTCGAACTCTTACCCTGTGCGCGCTTGGCCGCGTAGGTTGATGGAGCGTCCTGCAGATTCTCAGTTTTTGCAAGTTTTTCTATTGACCACTCCCTGTTCCTTATGGCCTTTTCATATTCACTTTTCAATCGCGGAATCTTTTCTTCGTTTCCTTCGAGTTTCAACTTAATTACTTCCTTTAAGAAAGACCTTTGAAACGGTTCCAATCCCCTCGATTTTAACGCCGCGCCCTTTATAATCACTTCACCATCATATGTCAGCAGAGCATAATTCTTCATTTTATAGCTGTACATGGATTCATATTCACCATCAAATTCTATTTCAATCCCCTCCGGCAGAAACTTCGCAAATTCCTCCCTGAACTTCTCTATCTCGCCGCTTCTCGGAGCGGAGCGGAGATCCCGCCACTGCGGGACCCGTTTCCCCGCTTCACTCTTATTCCCTTTCGCCGCGTCCCCGCTTCGCCGTTTCGCCGCGTCACTTTGTCCCGGCGGAACAAAGTAGATCCCGTCCGTATCAATTTCTATTGGTTCTGCACCATGTTTCCGCATCCATTTTATCATGGACTGAAGAAGTGACCGACCTTCTGCTGTGACTTGCTCTGCGGCTTTAAAATCACTGAAGCGCGCCTGCGAGAAACCAAGATACCCGTAAAACGAGTTAATCAGAACTTTGAAAGTTGCCTGAAGCGCATCAAAGTATGTTTTTTTCGATTCCGTTGAACTTTTCTGCATTCTTTCTTTGGCATTAATACGAAATTCCCGAAGATTACTTAACAGCGCTTCAAAAACACCCAGCTTGTCACTTTTCGGAACAAGTTTCTGAGTAAGCATCAGCGACGGGTAAAGAGAACGAACATCACAATGATGAACATTCTCAATTATCCCTTCGATAAACATATCAGTATAACCGCCGGCAAACTCACGCGCTATATCAGGCAAAGGCAGGGAATGTTCTTTCCTGAGATATTCCCTGATCATCAATGCGTCGATCTTTGTGGCGTTCCCCCTGATACAGGCATTCTGGTACGAATACGGCAGCATTTGCGTTTGTATAAAAGCGCTCTGAGAGAGCAATTCACTTAATTTACGCGTCTCTTTGATATCGTCACAAACGTATTTCATTACCTTTTCAGGATTTCGATCGAATTCTTTACTGATTTTCGAACCTTCAATATAAGTACGATTCCGAGGAGCCAGCCCGAAATGAATCGCAACTTCTTTTAATCCATACCCATTAAGTGAACGATGTGTAATATCATATGCCTGAGTAAGAAAGAGCGTATCAATTATATGCCTGCCGAAAATATTGCAGCGTTGATACGAAATCGTACGCTCACCAACGTTGAACCTGCTGGGACGCCATACGGGCATACCGCTATTCCTACCTACAGCCAGTTTTACGCCATGCCGCTTAGCACGTTTCGCTATATATCGAAGATCAAAGTTGAAAACATTATGGCCTTCTATAACATCCGGGTCGCGTTCCTGTATAATGGCTACGAATTGTTCCAGCAATTCCTTTTCGCTCAGTTCACCTCCTGATAAAACCTTTGTCCATCCCGTTTGATCACCAAACGCAATTGCTATTATTTTGTCACCTTCACGTTCAGCATTACAGAACTCATATCCCTCTGTTGTAAAACATTCGATATCCACCTGCATGCGCCTGAGATCCTCGAGCTCCATACCCAGAAAGAGAGTCCTGCCTGATAACATAAGGTATTGCTGAACCGGATCATTAACACATAAAAACGGGGCACCGGGCGCACTGGGCGCAAATCCGGTTTCTTTGGTTAGCCAGGATTTTGCTTTAAGAAAGTCTTTCCAAGACGAAAACAGGGCAAGGAGATTCAGCCGACCGCGGCCCTTAAGCTTTTTTGATTTAAATTCAAGAGGGCAATCAGCAATAACATCCGCATTAACTGCAATAAACGGATTGAAAGACTCTTGTTTCTCTATTATTTTATCGTTCTCTCTAAAGAACAAAACGATCTGATCAGATGTCTTCTTCTCGACATGTTCAACAGCAACAAGGCCTGTGTCCTGATTGCCGCCATATAGTAAAGGATCATATGAATTGCGGATTGCGGATTGCGGATTGCGGATTGCGGAACGCTTTGCTTCTTTCTGCGTCATTTATAAAACCTGGATTTATCAACCCTTACTAATTCATCATTTATCACTTATCATTCATCATTTAAAATGTACGCTACCGTTCTCTTCAGGCCTTCCTCAAACTCAACTTCCGATTTCCAGTTTAACGCCTTTTGAGCCCTGCCGGTATCACCCTTCGAATCACGCACATCACCTGCGCGCGGATCACTGTAAACAGGCTTCATATCCTTCTTCATAATCCGGGCCAATGCAAAGAAAAGATCATTGATAGAAACTCTTCCGCCGCGAGCAACATTGTACACATCCCCTGCCGCGTTCTCCGACGCGTCACAGCAACATAAATTCGCCCGAACAACATCATCAACAAACGTGAAATCTCGAGTCTGCCCGCCGTCACCATAAATGGTCGGTTGTGTATTATTTTTAAGAGCTTCAACAAACAAAGATATTACTCCGGAATACTGAGAAGACGGATCCTGTCTCGGCCCGAATATATTAAAATACCTCAGCGAAAAAGTTTTTAGACCGTAGAGTTTATAAAACATCCTGCAATAGAATTCTCCTGACAACTTTTGAACAGCATACGGAGATAGCGGAGTAGGAGCCATATCCTCATGCTTAGGCAAAGTAGGTGTGTCCCCGTAAACCGAAGATGAAGAAGAAAAAACAAATCTGTCAACACCTGCGTCACGACTGGCAATCAACATTCTCAAAGTTCCAAGCATATTGATATCGTTGGATTTCAAAGGATCTTCGACTGATCTTATTACCGATGGCAAAGCTGCCAGATGCAAAACGTTTTTAACTCCATCAACAGCCTTACGTACAGAAGCCTCATCCCTGATATCGCCTTCCATAAAATCAATATCAGTCAGGATTTCACTAATATTATTCAGTTTGCCGGTATAAAGATTATCTAATACTCTCACAGATTTTCCGTCTTTAACAAGAGTGTGAACAATATTAGAACCAATAAAACCCGCCCCGCCTGTTACAAGATACTCCATATCCGTCCTTCCTCCTCTGTTCTCTACTTTCTCTTCTTTGCCACGGTCTACGGTTGCGGTTGCGCAGCTCGAATCGTCTATCGTCTAACGGTTACGTCTCATCTTTCCACTGCTTGTAACCTGTCCCCGCCAACCATTAACCATTCTTCCTCACATCTATTCCGATACGCTCAGGTCGGGAAGGGCTGTAAGCCAGAATTGCACTACAAATTTCCATTCATTATCTCTTTCGAAACCATCATCCCCGCTATAACCAGGAATCATCCCCACGCCCAGTCTTATTGTCATACAGTCAAAATTGCGCCGAATATATCCCGCCTGCTCCTCCAAACGACTGTTATCCAGCTCATAACGTGTATATGAGCTGAAAGCCCAATTCCTATTCGGATAAAAGGTGAAATATCCGAACAACAGGTTGCTGTTCTCATACCGATATCTGTGTTCAACATTCGCGCTCCACCAAGGCTCATAATAAACAAACACCTGACTATTGAATTCACCCATAACAGATTGATCAGTATCAAAAACGCCATCAATATCCAGCGCCAGCCAGTCACTTACTCTGAACTCCGCGTCAAAACCAACATCCTGTATCGCTTTTTCTTCTGAATCACGTTTTATTGCGTATTTTGTGTATATATCAACATCTACTAAATCGAATGGCTGATTGTCTAATTTGGTTTGATACTTGTTCCGCACACCGAATCGAATCGAATGATCCTCTTCAAGCGTATCAACATCGTCAAACTGGTGAATGTCTTCTGCAAGTAAAGTTGGTTCCGGTATATACGTATAGTTCGCATACGGCTCAACCACATGTCGCAATCCGTTTCCAATATCATCCCATGTTTTAAATGCCTTAAAAGAAGTCTCAACCCCAACCTCGAATTTTGATCTGAAATCAGCGCCTCTGGTAGCAACCAATACTTCCGAAACATTTGTGCTCTGCGCGATGGATATCGATGTATTAGTATTGCCGCCGCTATCCACAACTGTATTAGTAACCATAGTTTGAGATATGTTCGTTACAGACATAGTCTCATCACGTATATCTGAATAATATGTTCCTTGATAACCACACCGTGGAATCACATTCAGGAATCCAAAATATCTGGTCGGACGAAAAACCATATGAGATGAATCAAGCCGGAATGCTGAATATTCATCATCTGTGCTGTCTTTTTCCCGCACCAGCGCCAAAGATGCCGCAGCTGCCTGACCTTCATAATAAAAAGCGCTCTCGCCCAACTGCTGCCGTACAAAATCGATAGAACATTCCGGCATACGATTAACACTTGAATAAAAATCATTAAGCCTGCCTCCCATATAGACACCAGCGGTAAAACTGTCTTCTCTGTGGGTATAGGAGAAATAATTCTCCGGCTGAACGTTTTTTCTGTATTCTTTATCAAAGAAATCTTCAAGAATGTGGATATCACTCAAGTAATTTGCCTTTAATAAGACATAATCTTTCCAACTCAGATTCCAATCGTGCGTAAGCCGTATACGATACCGATCATTCTCAAGATCCTCATTCTCACGGTCACTATGATCGGCATCGGGATTCTGATCATCTGCGTAGTACAGATTCAACTTTCCGGATCCATTTTTTTTATGCCGCCATTTCAAATCCTGGCCCACCGCAACACCACGCTTTGTCCGGTAATCCAGATGGGTCTCGGCTTTTAAAACAGGATTCAGCCGGTATCTGTATGACCCCAACAGAAAAACTCCCATCCTGCTGCCATAACCCGGGTACAACCTGAAGCCAAAATCTTCCTTTAAGTTCCTGTACCAGTAAGGCATGTACATCACAGGAACACGGCCTAAATATAATACAGATCCGTACGCCTTAATGTGTTCGCCGGGCACAACTGACAGCTTGCGGGATTTAAGGTGATAATGACAATGAGGGTATTTGTTTGTACAGGTGGTAACTTTATTTCCATAAGCCGCGAACGTGTCGTCGGGTTTTTTCCTTATTTCTGCGGAAGCCCCATAAAACGGATCCGCCTTCCAAACTGCATTATCTATTCTTCCCGTTTTATCTTTGAAATTATGCCGTAAACTACGGCCTGTCGACACCACTTCGCCGGCTTTTTTCAGAACAACATCACCAGTGGCTTCAGCTACCTCTGTGTTTCTGTTAATTCGAACTTTATTCGCGCGAAGTTCTTGATCACCTTTACGGATTACAACATTGCCTGAGGCTTGCCACCATCCTGTGTGACGATCGTATTCAAGTTTCTCGGATTTAATTTCCAAATCACCTGAGCCAGGTCCCGCATCGTAAAATGATGTTTTCTTGTTTCCAGCAGCTTGCGATATCCCGGTAAAGATTACCGCACTTAATGCCACTAACAAACAGCAAAATGGCAACTTATAATTCATAACACACATCCCGATATTTCCTCTAAGTCGACCTGCGGCCGCAATCAAATTCTAATATCTTCAACCACGGCTGATCCGCCTGTGGCGGAAAATCCTAAACAAATTCTAAATTCTAATGTTCAAATGATCAAGACATTCGGCGCCAATACTTGCAAATGTGCATTCCAGAGCACTTTCTGCGTTTTGAACATTTGAATTTAAATCATTGGAATCTTGTCCCGCCATAGCCTTGGCGACGGCGGATTGTTTAGAATTTAGAGTTTAGCCTGCCTCACCGTAGCCTTGCGCGAAGGCGGGTGCTTAGGATTTCTTTTCTGATTCATCATTCATAATTTATAATTTATCATTCTCTTACTTATCCGTGCTTAAGTACAACACTTTTCCTGTATCGGCATCGCTAATCACAAAACGCTCCACATGACCTGCAGGATCCGACTTAAAGCCTAGATGCCCATCAAACTTCGATTCCAACTCAATAAGAATTGCTTCGTCCTCATTCCGCAAACGATCCAGGACAGTTGGATGAATAACAACCTGTAGATTCATAGGTTTACGGCTTCCCCTGTGTTTTCTTATAACCGCAGAAATTTGACGCTGAATTTCCACGCTCATGCTCAATGGAGACTTAACATTACCCCTGCCGTGACAATAGGTACAGTCAATATACATTGATGAGAGAATACTTTCCTCCACCCGTTGACGAGTCATTTCCATAATACCTAACCCAGATATGGGCAGGACATTAGCCCTCGCGCGATCCCTCTTCAACGCCGCTTTCATAGCTCGGTACACTGCGTTCTGATGCTTTCTCAGCCTCATATCAATCAAATCAAGAACAACTAACCCTCCAATATTGCGAAGTTTTAACTGACGGGCCACTTCCTCTACAGCCTCGGTATTTACATGTAATATTGCTTCTTCCTGAGACCCTCTGCCCTTATGGCGACCCGTATTTACATCAACGGCAATGAGGGCCTCTGTCTCATCAAAAACTATATAACCACCGGATTTCAGTTTAACCTTTCGGCGAAATGCTTCCTCCAACTGATGCTCCACATCGTAATGATCGAAAACAGGCAATTCCCCGTCATAGTAATGGATCTTTGAACGAGCGGAGCGAGAGATCTTAGACGCAATGTCTCTTAACTTTTCGAATTTCTCCTTTGAATCAACAACAATACGATCCACGTCTTCGGTCAACCAATCACGAACAACGCGCTCTACAAGATCCAGCTCCTGATACACACAAGATGGCGCCGACTGAGAGTCAATAGCCTCCTGAAGCTCTTTCCATGTAGCCGTTAAAGCTCTCAAATCGCGAACAAAACTTGTCTTCCGAGCCCCTATTGCAGCCGTTCTGACTACCAGTCCAGCTTTTTCAGGCAGTGGCATACGCATCAGTATTTTTTTGAGTCTCTGCCTCTCTTTTCTGTCTTCTATCTTACGCGAGACACCTTTGAACTTGGCCCCAGGCATCAATACAAGATACCGCCCGGGCATACTCAAACTCGCCGTAACACGCGGGCCCTTTGTCCCAATAGGACCTTTTGTAACCTGTACAATGATCTCTGAGCCGACCGGAAAACGCTTGGCTATCTTTGCGTTTGTAAACCGTTCTTTGCGGGAAGCCCTGCTCCTTCGTCCCGTCTCCTCAAAATCAAACATCGCAGCCCCATTGGGAACGATATCCCAATAGTGCAGAAAAGCATTCCTGCTAAGCCCAATATCAATAAAGGCCGCCTGAAGATCATTCTCAAGATTCTGGATCTTGCCCTTGAAGACACTGCCCACAATCCGCTCTTTCATCGGATGCTCTACCTGGAACTCTTCAAGTTTGCCTTCCTCCAGAATCGCAACCCGCGTCTCCAGCTTTTCGCAATTAATAATAATTTCTCTTTTAATCCTGTTACCCTTACAAAGCCACTTTAACATCGTTACCTCCTACAAAAACCTCTGCTCCATCGGACAGGAGCGAATATATACACTTTGAACAATGCCAAGTGCTGACATTGTCACAACCATGAACGAACCACCATAACTCAGCAAAGGCAAAGGCAAACCCGTAATTGGCATAAGTCCAATAGCCATTGCTATATTGATAAACACATGACAAAATATCATTGTAATTATCCCTACACATAAAAACCTCCCCATTCTGTCTCTTGCTATACAGGCCGTCCGCATCCCGAAAACCACAAGAGCCCCAAAAAGGGAAAGCACTACAACAGACCCCATAAACCCCTTTTCCTCGGCAATCACTGAATAAATAAAATCAGTGGGCGCCACTTTTCTCGGCAAAAAGCCAAGAATATTCTGTCTGCCATTCTTAAAACCTTTGCCCCATGCTCCCCCTGACCCAACTGCAATCTCTGACTGCATCTTATTCCAACCAGCGCCAAGCGGATCTTTCTCAGGCTGAAAAAAAGTTACAATACGTTTTTGCTGATATTCACCCAGGCCCGTAAGATTTGATATCTCCTGCTGGCGCTCCTTACTCATCCCCAATTGCTCAGGCAGAAACAACGCCCCCAAAAAGAGCATGACAACGGTAACTCCGACAAGAGATAAAACACCCAGTATCCTCAGCGAAATCCCTCCGATAAACATCATAATAAAAGTTAACGGAACAAAAATCAGCGCGGTACCAAGATCCGGCTCCTTGATCACCAACATCATCGGAACCAGAACCGTCGCCATTATAATCAGCATATATTTAATATGATGCAAATCCGATCCCGGCCTACTCATTATTCTGGCCAGAACAATAATAGTCGCCAGTTTCGCTAACTCTGACGGCTGAATACCAAGACCCACCTGAGGCAAAAGCGGCAGCCACCGTTTGGCACCGCCCAACTTCGTGCCCACAAAAAGAACCAGAATCAACATTAACACCACCGTGCCATACACCCACCACGAGATTTTCCAGAATCGCCTGTAGTCATACGCAGCAAAAGACAAGTAGCACAAAACACCTGCCGCCGCCCACAACATCTGTTTCTTGTAGAGAGAACGCATTAACTGTTCTTCACTCATACAGCAGGCGCTGTAAATGAACAAAATCCCAATAACCACGAGCAAGCCTACCGCAACTACGTTCAGCCAGTTCATGCGCTTCAGTATTTGTATATCTCTAAAAAACCTATTCACCATCTTACACTCTCTACTTGCTATTCTCTACTTGCTACTCTCTCTTCATTACTCTCTACTTCCTCAAATATGCCTTTCATCAGTTCTTTTATGCGTGGTGCCGCTGTTGAACCTCCAGAAACAGCATCCTCTATCACCATTGCCACTGCATACCGCGGACGTTTAAAAGGAGCAAAAACTATCATCCATGCATGTTTCTTCCCCTGCGTTTTGAGACCATATTCCGCAGTACCGGTCTTCCCAGCCATCTCCACATCCGCAATACGGGCACGCTTACCCGTTCCTCTGTCAGACTGAATAACATCGTGCATTCCGCCTGTTACTATCTTCAATTTATCAGCCGGCCACGCCAGTTTGTTCATCAACACCCCTTCTTCTCTATGATAATCTAAAAGAAGTCTGGGGCGATACACGTAGCCTCCATTTGCTAAAGCCGCCGTCAACACCGCCATCTGTAACGGCGTAACACTCAAAGCTCCCTGACCAATTGACATATTACATGTATCTCCCTTACGCCACGCATCATTATAAAGCTGAACTTTCCATTCATTATTTGGCAGAATCCCGGAAGATTCGCTCATCAAATCAATACCTGTCTTTCTCCCAAATCCTATAGAATCAGCCATGTGAATAATTCGTTCATGTCCGCATCTTAATCCCAGCTGGCAGTAATATACGTTGCATGACTGCTCCAATGATTTACGCATCGCAATCCGACCATGTCCGCTTTTCCTCCAACAACGGAAACGAACACCCCCAAGATCATAATAACCAGGACAACTATATTCAGTATGCTCTGTTGCTCTGCCGTTAACCAGTGCCGTAATAGCTACAATCGGCTTAAAAGTACTCCCCGGCGGATAAATCCCTGAAACAACTCTATTGATGAGCGGCCTGTCTTTATCAAGACTCCACTTTCTCCAATCCGTGCTGATGTTATTAGCATCAAATGACGGCGAACTCGCCATCGCAAGCACATCTCCATTTCTTGGGTCCAATACCACAACCGCACCCCGTTTACCCATAATAGACCGCTCGGCCAGTCGTTGGATACGAGAGTCAATTGTCAATACTATATCCATACCCGGCCGGGGATCTTTCTTTCTCCATTTCTCCCGCTTAAAACCCGATGCATCCACGCGTATCATCCGCCCGCCTGGTACTCCACATAACAAATTATTCATTACCGCCTCTATACCTCGTTTTCCTTCCATCTCAGGTATATAATAATGATACGGCTCCTCCTGATCCTGCTTGAGCTCGGCCTTTCCCACATAGCCCAGAATATGCGCCGCCAAAGCGCCTTGTGGATAAACTCTAACAGGCTCAACATGTACATCCACCCCGGGAAAATCTTTACTCTCTGCCCATCTTGCCAGCACAGTCTCATCAACATCGCGCCACGCGAGAAACTGCAAAGGCAAACGCCTTCTAATGTGTGTAGCTATATTCTTACGCGTAACCTGTCTTTCTATATTAAGAACCTCGCTCAGCTCGGTAATAACTTTCTCAACTTTATCAGTAGTATTCTCACCTTTCACCAATTGCCTGATTTCATCCATGAAGATTGCAATACAGTAACTCGGCCTGTTATCAGCTAAACACACGCCATTTCTATCAAGAATTCTTCCTCGTACTCCCGGCAAGCGTACCCGTCTTATACTTTGCTTATCCAAGCTCACCTCATAGCGGCCGGCATTGACAATCTGGATCTTCCATAATGCCGTTATCAAAAACACAAAAGCCCCTATCATCATAAACAGGGCTATGCGAATGCGCATAAGATCTCTGCCATGCATGTCATTCAACACCATCTATACTCTCCCCCACGTAAACATTACCCACCAGCCGGTCAAACCGTCCTATGACATAAAATACTATCGGCGCACATACCATCCCCAAAATCCCTGTGCCTATCGTTTTCATAACAACCAGTCCTGCGGAAGAAACAATAAAACTACCCATTGCCAACAGCGCGTAGAAACCAATCGTAGCGAGAACGCCTGCAAGAGCGCCAAAAAAAACAGGAGCTATAAATGAATCAGCCATTATCAGTTTCCGGAAACATCCGGCGACAAAACCAATAATGCAAAAACAAGCTGACGAATATCCCAGAGGCATGAGACTAAAAGAGTCGTGAATAAAACCGGCCATAAAACCCGCAATAAGCATGACATAGACTTCTCGATTAAGCGCATAATAAAGAACAACCATTAGCAACAGCGGAAACTTAGCGTGCCCCAGAAAAGCACAACCCGGCAATAGTGCTTGTATAACGGCAGCACACAGCAAAACAAACACCATAACAATCCAAGTCATATTTAGGCCTCCCGGCCTGAAACTGGAAATTGGAAACTGGAAATTGGAAAGAATAACACACAGATGTTAATGCCCAATTTTGAATTTAGAATTTCGGATTTCATATTTACTCCACAATAAACAAAAAACTTTTTCATCCTTCCTGTAACCACCAAGCGGAGGGATGTGCCTCTTGTGCAGGCCTAGTGAGTCCGCGAACTCCAGCCAAACAAAAGGTGCATCCCGTAGCTACTCAACTACCACAAAAACATATTTCAAAGCACCCAACTCTGCCGCAGGCAGAATATCAGCTCGTTGATACAGACCGGCAGAATCAACACTTGATCCGGTAACATTCCCTACCAAAAGTCCCTCCGGGAAAATACCACCCAGACCCGATGTAACCACTTCGTCATACCCCCATATCTCATCGTCTTTAGACATATAACTCATTTTACATGGTTTAACTGAAGCAAGCATCTCCAACGCTGACTTGCCCTTTGCAGAAACTCCAGCGCCACAGAGAATACCAAACGAACCCGTTCGAGAAAATTTGCACGCCACCCTACAATTTGGATCCGTAATTAACAAAACATCAGCAGTGTGCTTTGACACACCTATTGTTTTCCCGATTAAACCCTTGGTTGTAATCACTGCCATATTACGCTTAACCCCTTCATCCGTACCCTTGTTCAGCGTAATCGTATGCCACCAACCGCTTATGTCGCCGCGAGTAGCCACTTCGCAGCATACTAATTTATGTTTCGAACGTTTTGAGAATCCAATTTGTTTCCTTAGATCTTCATTCTCCCGTTTTAATTCTTTCATGCTGCGTTCTTTTTCACGCAGCATCACAAGTTCCTCCATCACCTTTGCTTCGTTATCAAGAACAGTTCTAGCTTTCTTTACAAACAATACCCCGTCCCGAGCCTTATTGATAATGAGCATCATCACATTCTGAAATGGCACCATATTATCCCGAGTTCCTGACTTTACACGCCAGGATACGGGGGGCGGTAGATTAAGCAGAATCACTACTCCCAGAAGAACAATTAAGAATACGTATTTTTTCTCTTTCATGGTCTTTCCTGTACAAAAAATCAAATACAACAATAGTAGTACAAGAAGCGAGTAGGATGATTAGATGAGATACGCTATAGACGCGTTTTACGAAGGAAATTCAGCTCATTCAGCACCACACCGGTACCTTCTGCAACCGCGCTGAGAGGATCATCTGCCAGATGAACCGGCAAACCGGTCTGTTCGGCTATGAGCTTGTCTATACCTGTCAACAAAGCTCCGCCGCCGGCCAGAATCATACCCCGGTCCACAAGATCAGCCGATAGCTCCGGCGGACAACGCTCCAGCGTAACCCTGATAGCATCGATAATCGAAGATACCGGCTCCTGAAGAGCTTCGCGAATCTCTTCAGAAGTTATTGTAAGTGTCTTAGGAAGCCCAGCGACAAGATCACGTCCTTTGATTTCTGCGCTTGTCTCTTCCGCGACAGAATAAGCCGACCCCATTGAAATCTTTATCTCCTCCGATGTTCGTTCTCCAATCATTAAATTGTACACTCGCTTCATGTACTGAATAATACATTCATCCATTTCGTCACCGCCCACACGAACGGTCCGACTGAAAACAATACCCGCTAATGATATTAAAGCTACTTCTGTTGTTCCTCCTCCTATATCAACAATCATATTCCCGGCAGGTTCCTGAACTGGAAGACCCACACCAATAGCCGCCGCCATAGGTTCTTCAATTAAATAAACCTCTCTCGCTCCTGCGTGAGTCGCGGAATCTTTTACTGCTCGTTTCTCTACTTCGGTAATGTCACTTGGCACCGCAATAATAATCCTGGGACGAACCATCTTGCGGCGATTATGAATCTTCTTAATGAAATACCTGAGCATTGCTTCGGTAATCTCAAAATCAGCAATAACGCCAGCCTTCATCGGCCGAATGGCCACAATATTTCCGGGGGTCCTGCCAAGCATACGCTTAGCTTCATCACCAACAGCAAGAATACGTTTTGTCCCTGACTGAATAGCCACTACCGACGGTTCCCGGAGAACTATCCCCCGATCCTTTACATAAACCAGAGTATTAGCAGTACCTAAATCAATGCCGATATCATTTGAGAAAAGGCTTAAAAAATTGTTCCACATCAGTATCTATCCTGCTTCAAACTCAAAACCAGAAATAACTCAACGTTCTCGGCGTACTTTGCGGCATTAACACCGTAACCGTCAAGTAATAAAGTAAACAAGCTTAAGAGTTCTGTAAACGCAAAAAATGCAGTTCTTTAACTTCATCATTGCCACAGTAAGCCGTGTTGGCCGCGGCAACGTGGCCTCTCACGCGGGATATTCTTTGTTTCGCCAAGGCGGAATTGGAAATTCTTCTTTTTTCTCTTCTTTGTTGTTTTATCACACGTAATAAGGTAGAAACACGGAGGTTCAACTAACAAGGAAAGAAAGACTTTAATATATGTGCGGAATAGTAGGATACATCGGCCCAAGAGACACAGCGAATATTATTATTTCCGGCCTGCATAGACTTGAATACCGCGGTTACGATTCTGCCGGCATCGCGCTGTGCCCGGATCAGCCAGACAAAATAACCGTAGTCAAGGCCGAAGGAAAAATATCTAACCTCGAAAATGTCTTAAGAAAAACAGTCCTCAAAGACAAATCATTTAAACCTTCACTCGGAATCGGTCACACACGCTGGGCAACACACGGCGAACCAAACCAGGCAAACGCACACCCACATTTAAGCCGAAACGGTGAATTCGCGATCGTCCACAACGGCATCATAGAGAATTATGCAGACCTCAAAACAAAACTCATTAAACAAGGTTATGAATTCAAAAGCGACACAGATTCCGAAGTCATAGCAAACCTTATTGAAGAATGTTATGAAGATGATCTACGCGGCGCGGTCGCCGCTTCATTGGAAAAACTTGAAGGCACATACGGCATAGCAGTAATTTCAAGCAAACAGCCCGATACAATTGTTGCCGCCAGAAAAGGCAGCCCTATCGCCATAGGCATCTGTGACAAAGAAACAATTATCGCTTCCGACATAAGTGCACTTGTAAGCCACACAAAACAAGTTGTGTTTCTTGATGATGGAGACATTCTTACCGCTACTTCCGAAAACGTTGATATCACCTCATTAAAGAATGTTCCCGTCTCCCGCGAAATGACACACATCGACTGGGATATTGGCGAAATCGAAAAAGGTGGTTATGAACATTTTATGCTGAAAGAAATTAATGAACAACCAAATGCTATTGCTAATGCCAGTCGTGGCCGACTCCTGGAAAGTGAAGGAACTGCAAAATTAAGCGGAATGCAGATGGATCCTTATCAAATGGCAAGAATAGAACGAATTGCCATAGCCGCATGTGGAACCTCCTATCATGCCGGCATGGTAGGCAAATACTATTTCGAGGATTTTGCTCATATACCCACAGAAATACAGCAGTCCGCTGAATTCCGCGATCGAGATCCGATTATTCTGAAAGACACCTGCATGCTTGCCATCAGCCAGTCAGGCGAAACAGCGGACACGCTTACCGCGGTCAGAGAAGCCAAACGCAAAGGCGCCATGACACTCGGAATCTGCAACGTGGTAGGTTCAACAATCGCCCGTGAAACAGGACGCGGTGTTTATATTCACGCGGGTCCTGAAATCGGAGTTGCTTCGACCAAAGCATTTACCTGTCAGGTAACCGTTCTGGCCATGATGGCCATTACTTTTTCAAGAACCCGTCACATGTCAGCAAGCCTTGGCCGCGAGTTGATCAGAGAAATTTCGAGACTGCCAGAAATTGTTCAAAGTGTTTTGGGTCAGGAATCTGAGATCAAAAAGATCGCGAAGAAGTACGCTAAGGCAAACAACTTTTTTTATATCGGACGCGGCTATATGTATCCTGCAGCTCTGGAAGGAGCACTCAAACTCAAGGAAATATCATATGCTCACGCTGAAGGTTATCACGCCGCAGAATTGAAACACGGCCCAATTGCCTTACTCGAAGAAAATGTTCCAGTCGTAGTCTGCGTTCCTGATATTACCGGCAAAAGTAAAACCATCGGTAACATGCAGGAATGCCGCGCGCGAAAATCACCTGTGATAGCTATAGCCACCGAGAATGATAAAGGAATCAAAGGGCATGCCGATGATATTATACGAGTACCGGCATGCTCTGAATACCTTACTCCTATCCCCGTTGTAATAGCCACCCAATTATTCGCGTATCATGTCGCAAAAATCAGAGGCTGCTCAATAGATCAGCCGAGAAATCTTGCAAAGTCGGTAACAGTAGAATGAAAGATAGAGAAGAATTTGCCCACCCGTCCGAGGCGGACTAGATAAAACAGATTAAAACAGATAAAGAGAAGAAATGTTGCATCATTTTACATTGTCCTCAATTCCGATGTTCGGTTGGATATTCCTTGTTGGTTATTGGATATCGAAACTCCCCAGACTGAAAACACCTTTTCGGACAGGCTCTAGTTAATGCAAAACATAAAAATAAAAACATTAATAGATCAGGGGACTACGATTCTTGACCCCAACTCTGTTTTCATTGATCCATCCGTTAATCTAGACCTCATCTCCCCTGATATAACAATCTATCCCGGCTGTCGAATTTCAGGCGAAAAAACATCTATCGGCCCATCCTGTATTCTTGGCGAAGAAGCCCCCGCAACTATCAAAGATTGTCAACTCGCAGAAAACGTAAAACTTAAAGGCGGCTTCTTTTCCGGCGCTACATTTATGTCCGGGGCAGAATTATGTTCAGGCGCTCATGTCAGACCCGGCACCCTTCTGGAAGAACAGGCATCATGCGCCCACACCGTCGGGCTGAAACAAACAGTCCTTCTGCCATTCGTAACGCTCGGCAGCCTGATAAACTTCTGCGATTGCCTTATGTCAGGCGGAACCGACAAAAAAAACCACAGCGAGGTAGGTTCTTCATATATTCATTTCAACTACACCCCACATCAGGACAAAGCTACTCCATCACTTATAGGCGATGTTCCGCGCGGAGTAATGATGAAAGAAAAACCCATCTTTCTGGGCGGTCAGGGCGGCCTGGTAGGACCATGCCGCGTAGCTTACGGAACCATAGTCGCCGCAGGAACAATTCTCAGGAAAGATGTTTGCGAAGAAGGATGTCTTGTGCATGATCGTCCCGCCAGAAAACACAGCCAGCATCCATATAACTCCTCAATACACGGAAATATACACCGCATACTGATTAATAATTTCGTTTATATCGGCAACCTTCACGCGTTACTGCAATGGCACACCAGCGTAAGATCGCAATTTATGACAAAAACCCCATACCTGAAAGCCTGTGCCGAAGGTGCCGTGAATCAAATAAAACTTATGATAAAAGAACGCGTCAAAAGACTCTCTCAACTGAAAAACAACCTGGAAAAGTCACTCGAATTTATCCGCTCAAAATCAGGTGCCGATCTTTCAGTTTCTCCATACACGGAACAGCAGGCTTTTATCGAGAAATGGCCGGAACTCGAATCCAGGCTGGAGACAGACAACGCGACAAATGCAGACATTAAAGCCCAAGACACCTTCCTGAACAAACTTAACAGTAACATGTCTTACATAGAAGCGATTAAGGCTCTTGATCCTGACGCAAAACAATCAGGGACAACATGGCTGCAGTCCATTGTAGATTCCGTAACTGCACTCATCTAACCCGATCATTGCACAAACCTAGGAATCAAACCACAAAAAGCGCAAAAAACACAAAAACAGGCAGATTCCATTTAGTGAGATCTAATGTGTTATATTGCTCCAAGTAACACATTGACTGTCCCAAAGTTCTCATTTATGCACTTCCCGGCCTCATTCTACCATTCTCAATAATAAATAGTCTTCCTTGTTTAAAGGTAGTGTTGGCAGTACAGTTGACTCGTTATGAGATTTTCAATAATTATAGATATGCGGACTCCGTCTGCGACTCACTAACTAGTTCGACATGGAGAGTGATAGATGCTAAGAGCATGCCATAATAGTGCGATGCTGTTTATTGCCATCTTGGGGTCCCTGCTTTTGTGTCTCCATGCTTCCGCAAAGACCGTCTACGTATCCACAAATAGCACGCCACTCTCGCCATACACTAATTGGGCAACGGCGGCGAACGACATCTATGACGCTGTTCAAGTGGTTGAAGACGGCGACAGCGTACTCGTAACAAACGGCGTATATACGATAACTATAGGAGTCTGGGTTACGAATGATATCACTATTCGGAGTGTGGGAGGTGCCGAGAGCACGATAATCCGCGGCAACCCTACGGGAGGATGCCCTTTCTATTTGAGCCACACCAATGCCGTTATCCAGGGATTAACCATTGCCGATTCCCTCTCTAATACAAAAGCGGGAGGAGTCTGGTGTGACGGTGGTGGCACTGTAAGGAACTGTATCGTGTCCGGCAACGAGACTCTAGGACGAGGCGGGGGGATCTACTGCGAGAATGGTGGTATAGTTGACAACTGCCTCATCATAAGCAACCGGATAGCTGGCACTGGAACCTCACGGCGGGGTGGCGGCATATTTATAGAGAACTCCGGCACAGTAAGGAACTCCATTATCCGAGACAACTACGCCTACTGGAATGGTGGAGGAATCTGCAACTACGAAGGCACGATTGAGAACTGCCTGATCATTCACAACAGCTCCAAAGACAGAGGTGGTGGTATCTGGACATATTGGGGAAACATACTGAATTGTACGATCTGTGACAATACTTCCAGCAACGACGCCGGAGGTGGCATCTACACATCTGGGGTAAAAACATCATTCGTTGCTAACACCATTCTCTATTACAACACGGCGGCAACAGATAATAACTACTCTGGATCAACCGTTTTCTCAAACTGCTGCACATTGCCACACCCGGGATCTCCAGATAACATCACGAATCCACCTGCCTTCGTCGGGAGACTCTCAAATAACTACCACTTACTGCTCGGCTCTCCCTGCATTGATACAGGAACTAATCTGCTTAATATTATAACAGATCTCAATGGTGTTCCCCGCCCGCTTGATGGAAATGATGACAGTATTATTGCGTGGGATATAGGAGCTTATGAATTTGTTCATACAAGTGCCGACACCGACGCTGACCAGATGCCCGATGGCTGGGAAATTAGCAATTCGTTGAATCCGCTCTCGGATGATGCGAGCGGCGATGCGGATACCGATAACTCACAAAACCTTGACGAATATATAGCCGGTACTGATCCGGGCAATTCTAATTCTATTTTCAAAATAATTATGCACAGCGGGCATGACGCGAATGATTTCGGCTCACTTGTACAGGCCGTAACAAGCAACGCGGAAGTCAAGATAATGTGGCTGGGCGGTACAAACGGCGTAACTAATGCATATCAGATATACCGTGCAACAAATCTGCTGGATGGTGTATGGACACCAATAACCAATTACCCTCGCACCAATGCCAGCGGCACGAATGTGTGGATCGATCTTAATGCCTCAAATTGCTGGCCGAATATCTTTTATAAGATTACCGCGCCGACCAATTAGTTGCTCCGCACGTCTAGTACGTTTTCGCTACCTATTAGCCTCAACATGTCCTTTGGAGCAATGTAACACGTTAGCAGTACACTGATGAGTAATCTGCTTATAGTCCTTGACCGTGTCGTAAATAATGGGTATATTTTACGACATAATAAAGGGGGTAATCATGGCTAAAAGCATTGCAAATAAAGCATTAAACAGAATATATAGCAAAGGCAGGGGTTGGTGTTTTACTCCAAATTCATTCTTAGATCTTGGTTCACGTAAAACAATAAATAAAACACTATTACGATTGGCCGAGAAGCATATAACAAGACGTCTTGCTCAAGGCCTTTACGATTATCCCACAAAACACCCAAAATTAGGCTTATTGTCCCCAAAACCTGAGAATATAGCCCAAGCTTTGGCAGACAGAGATTCGACCAGGATTCTTCCTTCCGGAGCGTATGCGGCAAATATTCTGGGGCTTTCGGAACAAGTTCCAGCAAAAATAACTTTTCTGACAGATGGCCCTTCCCGAAAAATAAAGATTGGGGAGCAGGAAATCATACTAAAAAAGACTACCTCCCGCAATATGATGCTGGCTGATAAAATCAGCGGAATTATTATCCAAGCATTGCGGCATATTGGAGAAAAGCAAATTACTAATAAACATATTGCAAACTTAAGAAAATTTCTCAATGCCAGAGATAAGAAACGCCTTCAGCTAGATGCGAAGTACGCCCCCTCATGGTTGCATCCTATCATCAAAAGAATTACGGATAATTAAATGATTGAATTTGCCAGACTGCCCCAAGAAGAAAGAAATACTTACTTTGAAGAAGCAGCAAACCGTCGCGCATTAAGACAACTGATTGTAGAAAAAGATTTCTGGGTCTGTTTTGCGTTAAAGATGCTGTTCGGAATCCCAGAAATAATAGATAAATTTATTTTTAAGGGCGGAACTTCCCTATCAAAAGTCTTCAATGTAATAAAACGATTTTCTGAAGATATTGATATTTCTATTGATCCGGAATGGCTTGGTTTTGCCGGAGACAACAGCCCCGCCTCTGCGCCATCAGGAGAGCAATTCAATAAGAGATTAAAGAGCCTTAACCAAGCATGTCATGCCGCTGTAGAACAACAGGTAATGCCGCTTTTGGAAGCAGAGATACAAGATGCTATCGGTCAACCCGCCAATAGCAATACTTACCTCGACTTCAATATTGATGAAGAAACAAAAAGCTCCGTTTTGATCTTCAACTATCCGACATATGAAAGCCGTGCAGGGCAATATATATTACCACAGGTAAAATTTGAGTTTGGCTCGCTTGCGGATCAACGCCCCAAAGGAAGTCATACTATAACACCCTGGGTTGCAAAAGAATTCCCGGAGCTATTAAAAGACGCGCAAATAGAAGTATCCACGCTGGAACTAGAAAGAACATTCTGGGAGAAAGTTACCATTTTGCATGCAGAATATCATCGCCACCAAGACTCCCCAATGAGAAGCAGGCTTTCCAGAGATTATTACGATATTTACTGCCTATCCCTGCATCCTTCCGGCAGAAAGGCGATACAGATGATTGATGTTCTTGCGGATGTGGTTAAATTCAAGCAGACATACTTCAAGTCGTCATGGGCCAATTACGAAGAAGCAAAGCCGCCAACACTCAAACTTGCTCCACCTGATCACAGAATTGAAGACCTGAAAAAAGATTACCGCGCAATGCATGAAATGTTCCTAGAATCCCCACCAACATTTGATGAAATCATTACTCAATCACATAGCATCGAAAAAGAAATAAACAACGATCCAAACAGCCGCAAAAAATGAGGGGTAGCGAAAGTAGGGAACTCTCCAATTCCGGATGATAACATAACCTTTGATTAAGTAGTCCCACTGGTTATTCGGAGCAAAACAACATTTAAGATGGCGGTAGAAACAAGGCAGATAACAGATACTCCGAAACTTGGGCATGCCTCCGCCGGGGGGGGGGGGGCTGTAAGCCGCTTTGCGCATTTTGTTACCCAAAGGGTTGAAAAAACAGAAACAACTTGTCCGCGGTAGCTTCTGAGCGAAAAGAGAAACGAAATTCTCCTGCATTCTTATATTAACAAACTGTATACAGAATTTTTATTCAGCATGGAAATTAAACTTGAACGCGTTGTCTATAACCAACCCGGCAACACCACGCAACGCGCTATCCATTGCGGAAGGCACGATATGCATATCAACCTCACCCGAACTGCATCCCTGCAGCTGCGTAAGCAGATGCTTTTTCAGCATTGGAAGAACCAGCTCATAAAACCGGGGATCTTGATTTCCAAGCAGAATCACATCAGGATCAACATAAGCTACCAGAACCGAAAGCAACCGACACAAACGCTCCATTGCCCGATCCAACACGTTCATTACAACAACGTTATCTTTGGCGGCATCCACAATATCAACAGCAGACTTCAAATTCCCAAGTTCGGGAGCAATCGCGTGAATATCCCTGCATATTGCTTCTATACTGCAATATGTCTCCAGGCAATCCACCTTCCCGCATCGGCATGATCTGTTCTCGTCACCCGCCTTCATGTGACCAAGCTCTCCTGCTGAAAAAGTTGCGCCCACATGACGCTGACCATTTACCAATAAAGCGGAACTGATGCCTGAAGTAATATCCAGATAAATAACATTCCTGTAATTAGAGAGAAACCGCTCGAACCATATACCGGCCCAAAGACTTGCCCTGACATCATTCTCAACCATAACGCTCTGATTAAATTTGCTTTTTATATATGCTCCAATCTTCGCGTCACGTAACTGCGGCATGTTAATCGCATAATTACATATGCCATCATTTGAATTAACAATTCCGGGAACAGCAATTCCAATACCTAGACTCCTGGATGGATTAATTTTCAACATACGACCTATACCATCCGAAATAATCTCCAGGAGTTCTTTCTGTGACTCCCCTTTTAGAGGTAACGTCAGTTTGTCATAAATCTTCCCTGTCAAATCTATACGCCCGAAATGAATTTCCTCGACAAAGACACTAACCGCGACCGCGAACCATTTACCGCTCGTAAATGTCATAGGGCTTCGTGGTCTTTCTGCAATCTTATTGCACAATATCTCACGCGTTATCAGTTCATCCACCAGACTTGTCACACTGGATTTCCTTATGCTGTATTTAGTGGCCAACTCCGTACGCTTCAATGGCCCCTGCGACTGAATCGCTGAAAGAATTGTATAACGATTTCTATCTCTTTTTTTTGCCTGCTCCGAACTCATCTCCAAAGTCTCCCAAAACCCATTTGCTTCCTCTTGTCAGTATCTATATGGGACAATAATAAGACAGAAATACGTACACAACAACCTTTATGTCGCCTATACGATAAATACCACCGCCTTCCTCACCCTGTTGACATATCATTAAATATCATATATGATACTTGCTGATATTGAGAGAAAAGACTATGAAAATAGAAACTAAACACAAGCCCGTTCTGGATGAAGGCTTTATCCCCGCGGTGCTATGGAACAGAGCTTTCAGCAAATGCGTTACGGAATCAAAAAAAGGCGTTCCCACTTCAATAGCCCTGATTCGTAAAGACGAAACCGTCTCGGTTTTCGACACCGCAATACTCCCCCACGAGAAACCATATATTGAACTAAACAAAAAATATCTTGAACGATTAATCAAATTTCTGCTCTGGCAAAAAGGCGGATACAAAATTTTCATCAGCGGTGACCCCAAAGCTGCTGAAATGATTGCTCAAATATACAGCCCTTCCGGTGAACGTTCGTTCGACTACCATTTTATGGGCGAAAAGATCTACAGCCAAACTATGCGGATAGAACACTGCCCCGCAGATAAAATGCCTGCGTCCAAAGAAACAACAAAACCGCTTGGCCGCCATTTAGACGGATGCCGCATCGGTTTTGATCTTGGCGGCAGTGACAGAAAATGCGCCGCATTGATAGACGGCAAAGTTATTTTCTCTGAAGAGGTAAAATGGAATCCCTATTTTGAAAAAGACCCGAACTACCATATAGAAGGCATTAATGATTCTCTTAAACGCGCAGCTGAAAAATTACCCCGGGTAGACGCTATCGGCGGCAGCGCCGCCGGTGTTTATGTTAATAACGAAGTTCGCGCGGCATCCCTTTTCCGGGGGTTAAGTGAAGATATTTTCAACAAACAGATCAAGGGCTTGTTTTTTGAATTAAAAAAACGCTGGAACAATGTTCCTTTTGAAGTTGTTAATGACGGCGAAGTTACCGCGCTTGCCGCATCAATGTCATTGAACGATAATGCCGTACTCGGCATATCCATGGGCACAAGCGTTGCCGCCGGCTATGTAACTCCCGAAGGAAACATCACTCCATGGCTGAACGAGCTTGCCTTTGTGCCTGTTGATTACCGTGATAACGCGCCTGTCGACGAATGGTCCGGAGACGAAGGCTGCAGCGTTCAGTATTTCTCACAGCAGGGAGTGGCACGACTGGCTCCTGAAGCAGGAATCAAATACCCTGCTGACATGCCTCTTGCAGAACGCCTCGCGGAAATCCAGAATTTAATGAAATCAGGAGATAAGCGCGCCTCAAAGATTTTTGAAACCGTCGGAACATGTTTCGGATATACCATAGCTCATTTCTCTGATTTTTATAATTTCCGGAACCTGCTTTTTCTTGGTCGCGTAACCAGCGGAATAGGCGGCGAAATTATCATCAACAAAGCACAGGAAGTATTAAAAGACGAGTTCCCAAAACTGGAAGAAAAAATCAACATTACAACTCCTGACGAAAAGATGAAACGGCACGGCCAGGCTATCGCCGCCGCGAGCTTGCCACGGCGTAGCTAAAAGCGAAGAAATGAAAAGAGTTTAACCGCGAAATACGCTAAATAACGCGAAAAAAAGAAATGAAAATGAAGCTGAATAATACAGATGCAGATATTTATGTTCCTGATGGTGTTGATGTAGAGAAAGCACTCAAACGTACTACGCATCTGGCTATCGGCGCGCATCAGGATGATCTGGAAATCATGGCTTATCACGGAATAGCCGAATGTTACGAAAAAGAAGACAAATGGTTTACAGGTGTTATCCTTACAAATGGAGCGGGAAGCCCGCGCACCGGCAAATACGCGGAGTGCACCGATGAAGATATGCAGAAACTCCGCCAGGAAGAACAGCGCAAAGCCGCCAAATCAGGCAAATATTCGTGTATGCTTCAACTCATGTATTCGAGCAGTCAAATCAAGGACGCTTCAAATTCGGACCCGGCAAACAATATTCGTCTTATTATGGAATCTGCTTTGCCGGAAGTGGTTTATCTCCATAACCCTGCCGACAAGCATGATACACATGTTGCATCATTATTAAGAGCATTGACCGCTATACGCACCCTGCCCCATGATAAACAGCCTTCAAAAGTTTACGGCTGCGAAGTATGGCGTGATCTTGATTGGCTCGATGATAAAGAAAAACAAACACTTGCTGTTGATAAATATCCCGAACTGGCCGCGTCTCTAATGGGTTTTTATGAATCCCAGATCAGCGGCGGCAAGCGTTATGATCTCGCGGCACAGGGTCGCCGT
Organism: Verrucomicrobiota bacterium; assembly: GCA_042565725.1. Classification (GTDB taxonomy): domain Bacteria; phylum Verrucomicrobiota; class Kiritimatiellia; order UBA8416; family JBHORK01; genus JBHORK01. Next base: position 15,039 of record JBHORK010000004.1, on the reverse strand, counting down.
CTGGCCAACGCCACGTTTTTCGCATCACACGGCGTGGATGAAGCTGAGGGCCTTACTTTCGCAATGGATCTGACTCCTCTCATCAAGAGCAACACTCTTTCGATAACAGAATATACTCTTGCATTTATCGAAAAATTTAAAACAGATGTTAAGGCACGATTGGAGAAACTATAATGGAAGTAATAATCAGACCGGATATTGAAGCAGCAACCGAATTAACCGCCCGACTCATAATCGACGCGGTTAAACAAAAACCCAATCTCACGTTAGGACTGGCAACCGGCCGTACTATGGAACATGTTTACGGAAAAATTGCTCAAGCCTGCTCGGAAAACAATCTTCACCTTGCTGAATGCAAAACATTTAATCTCGATGAATATATCGGAATACCCGAAAATCATCCCGGTTCATACCGAACATATATGAATAAACATCTGTTTTCAAAAACAGATATTAAAATAAACAATACCAACCTGCCCAACGGAATGGCTGAGGACCAGAAAGCAGAAGCTCAACGTTATGAAGAACTTATAAAAAAAGCAGGAGGAATTGATCTGCAGTTACTTGGCATAGGAATGTCGGGCCATATAGGATTTAACGAACCTCTTTCCGCACTGTTCTCACGCACCAGAGACAAAGCCCTTACTCAAACAACCATTGACCAGAACTCGCCTCTATTCGACAACCCTGATGAAATGCCCAAGCGTGCCTTTACCATGGGCGTGGGTACTATTCTTGATTCAAAACGAATCATTATGCTGGTCACGGGAAAAGCTAAAGCTGATATTCTCGCAAAAGCCGTGGAAGGACCTGTTACAGCCATGATTTCGGCTACGGCAATTCAATTACATGCGACAACCACAGTTATAGTTGATGAAGATGCAGCAACAAAGCTTGAAGGAAAAGACTATTACCGCTGGCTATTCGAAAACGAACCTGAATGGGAACTGTATAGGTAAGGTTTCACATCGAAAAGTGTTGTAATAATGAAGCACCGGGGGAATTCTTAATAAGCCCATCCGTCGGGAGACGGAGATGCTACCGCGGGACGCATTATCCGCATATCCATATATCACATATCAGAAAAAAGTATAAAAGAGAAAGAAAGCCGCTCAACTTCAAACAGTTAATATATCCGGTATAGGTATGCCTAACACAGAATCAAGTGCTCAAAAATCCAACAACAAAAAGGACCGGGGGAATGACAAACAAACCCCTCCCCGCGGGAGCGGGGTGTAAACCGCAGAAAGAATTTCGTTTCCTGAGCTTGTCGAAGGATTCGAAAATCGGATCAGCAGATTGCCGCTTATGCAAGGCGCTGCGACCCGACACATACTTTGGTATTTTAGGGGAGCAGGAACGCAGCAGAAGCGGTAATATGCGGGTTCGATTTTCGAACGAAATTCTTTCTGCATTCTTGAAAAATAAGATTTCTCAGTAACAACTAATTAATCAGCTTAAAGGCAGGCGGAGAGTGAAGCAGGCTCCATAGCTCTTATGCTCCTCATAATAAATCCTTGCATCAATCTGCGCAGCAAGCCGCTTGCATAACGCAAGCCCCAGCCCCACCCCGGGCGCGCTTTCGGCAGCCATCTCCGCAGACTTACGAAATGGCTTGAACGCTATCTGACGATCCGTCTTCTGCAAGCCTTTACCATGATCACAGATTCTTATAATCACTGATTCTCCTTCTACAGTCACAGCAAAATGAATCCTTTTATCATCTGCCGATGACGCATACTTGCAGGAATTATCGACAAGATTAAACAGAATCTGCTCAACGGTCATAAGACTGGTATGACTTTCCGCATAACGATTTTCGTCAGATATATCTATCACCAACCGCATGCCGGCTTCTTCGGCACGGCGCGATAAAGTTTCCTGAACCCGCTCTATTATATCATTAATTCTTATTTTCTCGAGCGAACTGCTTACAGAACCATTCTCAAGTCTTGAATAAGCAAGAACGTTCTCCACTAAATGTCCAAGCCGATTACTTTCCTTATGTAAAGTCTGAAGATATTCATCTCTCTTTTCTTCGTTTTTGACCATACCTTCCGCCAGCATCTCGGTGTACATTCGAAAAGTAGTCAGAGGTGTTCTCAGCTCATGTGTCACTGCCGAAACAAATGCGCCCCTCCGCTCACTCAGCACAGATGTACCGAGAAGCAATATCGCTACAGCAAATACACCTATAAGCACAAACACCCAGGCTATCGCAAGAGGAAGCTTGTAAGATGACACAGGTATAACCGGCAGATTAATCGCATTACCGGGAATAAGCTTTACAGGAATAGCGGCCATCAACCTGGACTTATCTGTTTCTTTTAAAGGATCAGCGGCTACAAGTTCAGCTTCAGGAAACAGATCCTTTATTTCATCAAGTAATTGGCTCTTTATATTTTCCCAGTTAAGCCAGACACCCTGGATAGTTGATTTACCGTTAATCCTGACTGTCCGCGCGAGGATAAGAAGATCATTTACCCATACAGGATGCATAACATCCTCTTTGACCTTTACCGACTGGTCATCAGAATATTTAATCTGCCGCGCAACCGGCTGTTGCGCAATGATCTGCTCCGCCTCCTTTGATTCGCCTTTTCCCCAACTTGATTTCCTTAGTTTACCTGCTTTCCCTCTGATTTCTTTCGAGGCATTTGACTTGGATTTATCACTTCTTGAAACTGGCTCCTGGCGAGCTGCATTTGCCAACGATATTTCATCGTAAAAACGTGATTTTGTCTGTTGCACTTTCTTTTTCGACTCTTCATTCTTAGATCTGCGCTGAAGATAACTCGACTGATCAACCTGCGCCGCCTGTTGCATTCCCCTTCCCTGAACAGGCATATTCCCCTGTTTTTGAGCATCCAGGGTATAATCATTGTTGGCAAGTTGCTGCCTCTTTTCACCTGATACAACCCCAACGCTTGTAACCTGCCGACTAAGGTCTTCAGTTTCATTATCAGCATTTATTTCTTCGGTTGCATTCGCAACCTGCAAAGCATTATTTAAATCTTCCGCGTTTATAGTCCTGTTAAGAGTATCAAGCTGTCTCCAGTTATCTCTTAAGTCAATATCTTTACCAACAGCCAGATTGGTTATCGTGTCAAGAACCTGGGGCGACTCTATTTGGGATGCGTTCTTCTCTTTGTCATTCAGCTCAGTCTGAAAATAGATATTAACACCTGCAGCATTAGTCTGCGCAAGCAAAGGGGAAGCGTTTGGCCTGATATTAAAGTCATTATTCCCAAGCTCTTCTCTCTCAATAATCTGACCGTTATAATTATATGCCCAGTAATCGTAATACGGCCGGGAACTTTCCTCCAGTATCATGGGAGAAATCTCCGCGTCCATCCGCCAGAGTGCAAGCCGAACGGACTCTTCAAAGGCCGCATCCTGCTGGGCCTTGATGTTCGCCTCCTGCAAAGTTACCATTTTACTGCTTAACCAGCCCATAGCCGCGAGAACCGCAACCACAAATACCGTAAATAATAACCAGCTATGCCAATGTCTTTTCATTTTTTGATAACGTTCAAATGTTAACACATGATCATCACCGTTCCGGGAAACTGTCCCCGTTGGCGACACCTTCTCAACATCCAACAGCCAACAAGGAACTCCCAACTCCTAAGTGCGCTAAGAGAAGCAAATCGCAGGCCTTTGTGACATTCATTCACTTTCCTCATCCACTTCTTCCTTGGATATTCCTTGTTGGATATTGGGTGTTCACCTTTCTTTCAACCCAAAATCAGCTCGTGCTCTGAAAGCCCCAAGCGTCAACTTCTGAACAATATTCATTTTTTACTCTTTAACGGCATAAACATATATCCCTTACCCCGTACCGTGCAAAGGATATGCGGTTTGTCAGAATCATCTCCGAGTTTTTCTCTTAGCCGCGCTATATGCATATCTATGGTGCGGGTTTCTATTCTGTCCGGATCAATACGCCAAACACGCCTGAGTATTTCTTCTCTTGAAATCGCCCTGCCCCTGTTCCCCGCAAGATAACGTAACAGCTCCATCTCGCGTTCGGACAATTCCGCGCGGTCTCCATTCTTGAATCTTATTTCAGCGCGTTTCAGATCGGCGACTCCCCCATTAAAAACCACCTCATTCAAGTCAACAGGCCTTTCCGGTGAACGCCGCATAACTGCTTCTATCCGAGCCATAAGCTCCTTTACACTGAACGGCTTGGCAACGTAATCATCCGCGCCAAGTTTCAAGCCTTTGACACGGTCGGATTCAGCGCCTTTAGCGGTAAGTATAATCACGGGAAGCGTCGGTCGAGAAGTGCGTACTTCAGCAAGTATTTCCAACCCGCCCGGCCCGGGTAAAACCAGGTCAAGAAGGAGCAGATCATATCCGCCCCGAACCGCCATACGCATGCCGTCATTGCCATTATCAGCTTCTATCACGTTATATTCCGCGAACTGAAGCGCGTCAACAATGCCTCTTCTGATCGATGCATCATCTTCAACAACAAGTATAGTACGCTTTGCCATTTCAATAATTCCTTTATTAGTCGGCGTTGAAACATTTCTTAATTTCATTCAAAAGCTAATGACTGAACCTCTGTATCACGAATATTCATACTATCAAAAGAGAACCTTGCAAGCACCTGCAGCACAAGATATTGACAGCACTCACTGCTTCCCTCCTTGGATGTTGGATATTCCTTGTTGGATATTGGATATTCAATTCTTAAACCTCATTTCCCTATGCACTGAAACACATAAGATTGCCAGGTCTTAACATTTGAACAATACCATTCTGCTCAGTGTCGACTATTTATCAAGGTTCCTATAACTATAAGAAAACCACTGTTGATCTTTTATAACAAGAATCTTTTCCAGTAAAAAGGATTTACCGCTTAAAGGAATCTGAACATCAATATCCGTGCGCCCGTTACCGCCCGGAACAGGCTTCCGAATAGCTACCTGCCGCATCTGATTGACATTATTTATAACCCGCACAGGCACCTCGCGCCTGACAGCAGAGAAGTTCTCCACCTTATGCATCGTTCCTTCAAAATCATCATACTTTCCCTGTTCAGGAACATACAGCGAAACCATAAGATGCATTATCGGTTCACTGCATGAAGGCAGTGTTACCTTTGCGATACCACGCCCGCGCTCATCAGGCTTTTCACCTTCCTCGGCATAGACGATTTCGACTGGAAATGCCGACATCCTGCTGCCGCCCTGTGAGCGGACAAGGGGCAAAAGTATTCTGCCGCTTTCATCTTTTACCGGCTGACTGACCCTGCCGGCAACAGATGCGCTCCAGAGCTCAGCTCCTTCAGGAAGCTCTATTCTCAGGAACTGGTTCCTGTGGTTTCTCACATTGTATACAGCGCGTGTTACGCGCTTTCCATCAAGAGTCTGCATGATAGTAACGTTCGCTCTGTCAATTATAGCAAGCAATACGTCAACATCGTTCGGCTTGTTAACATCCAGAGTCACATCAAACTCAGGGTTCGCGTAACGATACGCCAGCAGAACGGGTTGAGATGTCATGCCTATTATATCGGAAGGAAGATCCTTAACATCTATAAGATGCGCGTTAGAAACTTCGCCGTTCTTGATCTCAATATTGGTAAGCGCAACAATGCCTATCTCACCTTTTTCGCTCTTAACACCGGAACCTGTTATCATCGGAACGTTAATCTTGCCTCCTTCAACGTTAGCGGGCATTTCGTATTTTATGTTCATGTTATATAGCCCGATAACTTCTTTCTCAAAATGCACAGTCATCTTTTCATTTTCAAGACGCCAGTCCCTTATATCCGCACCAGTAACTTCCAGAACACTCACGTTTTCAGGCACATTAAGTTCCAGCACATACGTAGGTGTATGAAGAATACTGAAATCTATTCTTGTTTCACCATGCACTATGCCTTCAGCAACCGATATCAGGGTTTTTGTATAACTATGAAACTGAGAAGGTCCCTCAGGCAGTTCAGGGATTGCTTTTTCCCATGCCAATTCTATAGGCGTTCCATCCGGCAGTGCCGCGGACACGCTTGTGGTACCATTCTCAGGTTTTATATCCGTTGACTGCGCGCCTGTAACCTTTATATCAAGCCCTTCTTCCGGCAGTATTGCCTCTAAAACGCATGTGACCGAAGGCACCCTCGCAAAAGCTACTTTGTGTCCCGACCCAACTTCAGAGACTGCAACAGAAAATGTTATAGAAACATCTATTTTCCCATTCTTACGTGTAAGCATAGTGTAATGCCCATCTGACAATACCAAATACGCGTCAGAAGGAAGGTCCGAATCAATAATCGCAACAGTTGCAGGAATTAAAGGTATCTTTTTCCACGTATCCTTGCTTTCTATATCTATATGATACGTGGCCTTGAAGTTTGCGCCTTCTTCGCTTACCTCTGTTCCGTCATACTCCGTTGCTGTTATTATATAAGGCGCATCCCATGGAGCGGGGTTCAACAAGCTCAGCCAATATTCTTTTGTGTACCAGAATCCCGATACAACAGCCGCCATCATGACAATCATCATCAGCCACGGAAAAACAGAACCTCTCGGCTTGCGCGGCTTTTTTTCAACCGGCTTTTCTTCAGCCTGCAATTCTGTCGTCATTTCTTCTGCTACAGGCCCTTCTTTATTCTCATCCTCATCCGTTACTTCTTCTACCTTTTCAACTTGTTCTGTCTCTTCAATTTGTTCTGCCTCCGGTTGAATCTCTTCATCCTGCGGCACCAGCTCTTCTTCTTTACGTTCCTCGTTCATGACTACCTCCTTTATTGTGTTAACGTTTTGCAACGAATTCCATTCTGTCATCTGCAGAACATCATGTCCTGGAACATGTTACGCAAGAACCACCCTTGTCCCTCTTTTAAAACCCACCCTCCACGTTCTTTAAAAGATTTAACCACGGAGAACACGGAGTCACGGAGAAGAGATAAAAAAGAAAAGAGTGTTGCGTTATTTTCTGCCGGAAGTATCCGGACAGAAAATTCCGCAACGGGTTGTAAAGAGGAGGCAGAAAAAAAGACCGAAAAAACATCAGCATCCCTTACATAATACATACTTTTAATCATATCTTATTTTCCCTCCGCCTTTCTCCAGGCATCAATCGTTGCATGAATTTGGCGCAGATATTTCTATATATACGTGCAATTTAATATTTAGAGGATGCAATATCTGCGCCAAATTCATGCAACCTCCTCTATTTCTTCTCCGTATCTCTGTGACCTCCGTGGTTTTCTTCTTCTCTTCATTTTTTCATGCATTTTATTCCACTACCTTTGCTAAAATCCAATTTCTATATCCGGTGATTCACCGGCCGACAAAAGTGTTTTTTCAAAACAAACCCGAACACCTGCCTGCGGAATATCCAGCTTGTAAGGAATGCTTACCTCCATGTTTATATCGCTTCCTTCTTCCTGCCAGTTATGCAGCTCGCCTGCCTTTAAAACCGAAACTTTCTTACCATCAGCAACAGCGTAATACTGGTCATGCGAAATATTGATCTCGCTCCCTTCAATCAACAATCCATTAGCATCATTGTCCGCATCAGATAATGTAAAGTTGATGCCGTTAACACCATTGGGTGTTCCGAGTATTACTTCCTTCTTTTCCATGCGCTCCGAATCAAGACTCTCACCGGACAATGCCGCGTTTGCCTGGACAATGGTCCTGTACTGGGCTTCATCAAGAATCGCGTATTTCTTCCCTGTAGCCGTTGTATTTGAAAACCAGTTATTAACAACGGGAACATTATTTACATCCAGATCAATAGTATTGCCGGCAACCGAAACCGCGTTGCCGCGGTTATCAGCAATTTTCTCTACCACCTGATTAAATTCCGCAGGAATGTTGCAGGCATTCGTAACCACCAGATTTTGGCCATCTATCCAAAAACCGGATTGATCCAATTGCGATCCCCAATAATTTGTGCCCATGAATTGCTTAAATGCTTTTGTCGCATTGGGATTATCAGTGTTTACGATTTTACCAATATTAATTTCAATAACGTCCTGTTTCTCCTGCGCGGCGCGCTGACCCGCAATTTTATTCTTCAAACCCTTAACTTCTTCTTCAAGTTCAGAAAGTTCCTGCTGAACAGTATCATCCAAAGCCCCAAAGGAGACCTTACCGCCCTGTGCTTTCTGCTCAAGCATGCTCAGCTCTTTTTCCGCATTCATATAATCATTAACGCCGGCAGAACCACTGGCCAGCTCCTGAAAACGGCTTTTGGCATCCGCGACATCATCCTTAAGACTCGCGACAGACTTTCTTACACTCAAAGAATCAATCTGCACCGGCTTGTTTGCCGTATCACTGTTCATTACAGAAAGTGCTCTATCAAGGATCGACACCTTTTTACGGAGTTCTTTGTTCTTCTCCTTCAAAGATTCATTCTTACTCCTTTTTTTAATATCGGATCTCCATGAAGATTTGCCTGATCTGGCAAACCTGCCTCTTACCTGTGACGCTTCAGCGCGTTTAGAATAATTCTTCTTAGCACTTTTGTCGCTCCATGCAATATCGGCAACGGGCATTTCAGTAAGCGAAACATTCTCTTCCTCAGCCGCAACAATGACACCTTGCGCAAACGAGCGCGCTTTTTCGCCTTTATCATTTGGCGCATTCGCAAGAACCGTCTGCGCCTGCTTCTGAAGCTTCTCAAGCTTTTTATTGAGATCCCTGTTATATCTGCGCTGATCTTCAATGTCCTGCAGCTGACGCTCGTAAGTTCTGCTTACAGCTTTCTGTCGCAATGCGGAACCACCCCTTCGAGAAATTTCTTTTCCGAGATCTTCAGCCTCCCTCAACAGCTCAGCGCCAAGCTCCTCATCTCCTTCTTTCAGATTGGCAAGGCCGACCTGAATCAGCTTTCCCTGCTGAGTCTGAATATCATCCACATCACTCGCGAGCTGACCTTTAATAGAAAGCATTTTCGCCTTCTCAAGCTTATCCTTCCCTTTGATCTCTCCTCTGCCAACCATGAGATTACCAAGCAGATCTTTGGTTGTTTTTGATATAGGCGCACCCTGCGGAGACAGTAACTGTGTTTTTCTGAAATACTGCTCGGCGGATTCAAGGTCGTTCTTCCTGTAAGCATCATAACCAACCTGATAATTGTTATATACCCAAGCATCGTTGACCCAACCGGACACATCATAAGCCGCGTTTGTTACTATCAGGGGCGCATCCCGGAATGATACCGCATCCTCAATACTTAATTTATCCACCCTTGTTAATGAACTTCTATACGAATTGATGCTCATCTCGCCGGGGTAAAATACTCTTGCGGTTACATGCGCGACAGGCACTTCAGGAAGCTCGGGGAGATCCAGCCTGAACTTATCACCATTGGAGATCGTCATCCCCTGCCGGCAATAAACTATTTCCACAGGAAACGGAACAAGCCCGCCCATTGTCTGAATAGATCTAACCAGGGGAACAAGCAAAACCCCGTCTTCCTCTGAAATGCTGCAGCGCTCATTATCAACTTCAACATATATCAACCTGAACTCTTCAGGCATTTTAACGCGCAGGAATTGCTTGTTGTTATTTCTTATACGGTAAGACAACCTGCTTATTTCCTCACCGCCATTATGAACAACCGTAAATATATCGAGCCGATCAGCTATGGTATCAACAACAGGAAAAGGCTTCTTGGTAACAACATCAAATACCGGCCCGGCATTACGATTAAGGACCCTGTAAAAAAACAAAGGCTTCCCTTTTACAAGACTTATTACATCCGCAGGAACATCCAGATCAGTTGCCGCCTGCAGGCCGGCAATATTGTTTTCAAGCATCAGCCCGCTGGTGTCATTTACAGCCAACATCCAGCCGCCGGCATCCAGCCTGCCGCCTTCAACTTTAAACATGGAACATTCCGCAACATCACCCGTCCTGGGAATATCAAATGACAAACTGATCTTAAATTGACCACTGACTTTCTCGGTAAAATAAATATCGAGTCTGTCCCCGGTCTTCCGCCAGTCACGCATAACCCCGCTCCTGACATCTACCCTGTCAGCACCAAAAGGAAGTATCATGGAAACCATCTCGCTGGAGCCGCCCATAATCGTAACATCTAAAAGCGCATTAGCGGAAATTGTGCTGTCGCTGACAGTCCACGCGATTGACGGTTTTATTGACGGTATCCCCACCTGTTCAACTCTTTCACGGAGCGCCCGCCATGTAACCGTCAAATCTCTCAGCAATCCCACATGAATAGCGCCATGCGTTCCTTCTTCATCACCCGTTACCGAACCGACCGCATCATCAACCGCAAATTCCAATACATCATCTGAATCAACGTGAATAACCGAATTAATAAAGAAAGGTTTCTTGAATTTTACGGAAGAAACGTTCTCTTTTTCTTCCGTATGAACATCAACCCCGGCGGATACGGAGTATGTGCCCGGCCTTTTAATCTCAACACAAAACCATCCGGACCTTTTAACCGGCAGGACATCTTCTTCATTCATTTTAACTTCACGGAAAACCGTGCCGATCGGAAAAAGCTGGACCATGGCAACATGCCCGGGATCAATCTTCAGGACATCAAGATTCCACTGCAAATCAACATTGGTCTTTTCGTCAGTTACGGAAAGAAACGCATGCCATTCTTCCGGAACAATATAATACGGCGCGTCAGGGTCGCCGTAGAAATACTCTCTGAAAATCTTTATACCGAAAAACAAGACAAAGCAAATCGACAGAGCAATAATTAATTTGGCAACCCGTTTTGTTTTTATTCCGCTATTCATCAGCAACCTGATCCTTCCTTGTTCTAATAATATGATCGCATAAGAATCGGTTTTTGTGTGTAACGAGTTTGTAACAGAAGCTTGAAGGACGCATCCGCACCATAGCCTTGATTCATTCAGAATGATTTGCCCTATACGGAGGCTGTGTATATGATAAGCAAAAATCAAATTCCTGTCAGTCGTTCGAAAACGAACTTGAACAAAAAAACATAGAGACTAAAAGCACCATGACACGTCGTGAAAGACTAATGGCAACATTACGGGGCGAATCCGTCGACCGCCCACCTGTAAACTTTTATGAGTTGAACGGACTGGACGAAGACCCAGTCGATACGGATCCGTACAACATCTATTCAGATCCTTCATGGAAACCGCTTATTGATCTGACACGCGACAAAACCGATCGCATTGTAATGCGGAGTCTGTTTTTTGACAGCTTCACACCTGATCCTGTTGATGCTCTGGCAGATATTGAAACGATTGAGAACGAAAACAGCAGAACTCATAAAAAAACATTAAAAACAAATACAGGGAAACTGACATCACGCACCCGCCGTGACCGGGATGTAAATACGATCTGGACAGAAGAACATTATCTCAAAAACACAAATGACCTTAAATCATTTCTGGAAATCAATTTACCTGAATTTGACGGAACACTTGATCTTAATCGGGTACTGGATGCAGAAAGGGCTTTAGGCGACACGGGAATTGTAATGATAGACACACCTGACCCGCTGTGCCTGGCTGCGTCACTTTTTAACATGGAAGAATATACCATCATTGCAATGACCGAGCCGGAATTATTCAGAACACTCCTGAACAAGTTTGCCGAATATCTTTATCCCAGAACAGACGCGGTTGCAAAAGCTTTACCCGGCAGATTGTGGAGAATCTACGGCCCGGAATTTGCCGCCCCGCCCTATCTGCCCCCGAACCTGTTTAAAGAATACGTCGTGGGCTATGATAAAACCATGATAGAGATGATTCAAGGAAACGGCGGTTTTGCCAGAATTCATTCACATGGTAACACTAAAGATATTCTGAATTATATCGTTGAAACCGGCGCCATCGGGCTGGACCCGATTGAGCCGCCGCCGCAGGGTGATGTTGAACTCAAGTATGTCCGCGAGAAATACGGCAAGGATCTGGTGTTGTTCGGAAATCTTGAAGCCAGTGATATTGAAAATATGCCGACAGCTCAATTCGAAGAAAAAGTAAAGCGTGCTCTGGAAGAAGGAACATCCGGCGAAGGTCGAGGTTTCGTCCTGCTGCCATCCTCATGTCCTTACGGCCGAAAACTATCACCACAAGCCATGAAGAATTATGAAAGAATTGTTGAAAACGTTTAAACCTATATTCTTCTTCAGCATCGACTACCTATTACGATGCCTTTTCTTCCGTTTTTCAGGAGATTTTCCTGGCGGCGACACGGCTCCTGTTTCCTTGCCATAGTCAATACCGGCAGCTTTCAGGCGTGGATACTGAGCCCTGACAAGTTCGATAAAATCGGCGTAAGGCTTGCGTTCCGCAGTAGACCACATCTGCTCGGCAAGCGCGAGAATACGCGGAAATACGCGACTGTCAATCAGATCCATGGTAACATTGTAGTCACACCACATACAGGTCTCCATGCCAATGACAAGTTTCTTTTGATCCGGAGTGAGAGTTTCAGGTTTCAGATCAGACGGATTTTCTTCGTAGGCAGTTTGCAAATTAAATGTTCTGTTTGCCTGGTACCCCTTCCAGGGATCAAGCGGAAAGTTCAGGTAAGTGTAATAATTTGAATTGCAAATAACTTCATGCCCACGCTTAATGCCTGCCCGCAATGCCTTGTCTCTGCGACTGCGCCAGTTCCACCAGCTAATTACAATATTTTTATTCAAAGCCGGACCCTGTGATGTAACAACATCACCCCAGCAAATCACCTTCCTCCCCTTTGCTTCAAGGTGCTTGGCAAGAATGTTGGTCATATGTATTTGCAATGCATGTTCGTCTTTGAGCCCGAGCTCTTTCTTTTTTTTCTGACAGTCTTTACATATCTCCCAGATATCTTTAGGTGCCTCATCACCGCCAATGTGGATATACTCACCGGGAAACAATTCACATACTTCATCCAGAACATCCTTAAGGAACGTATATGTCGAATCGCGTCCTCCGCAGAAAAGCTCTTTTGTGCGACCTGTAAGCGAAGGTGGCTTTTTAAGACAGGTTAACTCTGGATAAGACACCAGAGCCGCACCGGAATGACCGGGAATATCTATTTCCGGAACAACGGTAATATGACGTCTGGCAGCGTAAGCCACAATGTCTTTAATTTGTTCTTGCGTGTAGAAACCCTGCCCTTCTTTTAGTTTTGAAACCTTTGAGCCAACTTCAGTCAGCTTTGGATGTTTTTTAATTTCAACACGCCACCCTAAATCTTCTGTGAGATGCCAATGAAAAACGTTCATCTTCATCATTGCTATATGATCCAAATATTCTTTTATGAAAGCAACAGTCTGATACTGCCGCCCCGAATCCAGCATAAAGGCCCGCCATTGATATTTTGGTATGTCACGAATCATCACGCAGGGAGCCTGCCATGAAATACCAGCTGCCTTCTGCTTGCCGTATGCTTCAGGGGGAAGCAATTGAAGAAACGACTGAATGCCATAAAAACATCCCGCCTTGGTGGAAGCTCTTATTTTAACGTTGTCACTGGCAACCTGGAGCGTATACCCCTCTTTCCCTAAGGAAGTATCTGAGGAATCAATCTTCAACGAAATGCCGGAACCCGAAGATTTAACAACCAAATTGAAACCTGTAGAAGTTTTCAGCTTGCTCGCCAGGTAATTGGCGTTTTCTCGGTTTTCATGATCAGCTACAATGATGGTATTTCCTGTCAGAGAAAAAACGCCTGTTCTCACCTCCATCTCCGTTGGAGTCGGCAGTAAGTTTGGTTCTACTGCAACAGCCAGGCTAGACAATACAAAACTAAATATTATACAGAAAACTTGTTTCATTATGTTCATCTATTTAGAATTCCTTTCTTTTCCCAATATCCTTCTCAAGTTTTTCCTTCGCCTCTTTATACCATACAGGAATCATTCTGCGCATTAAGCCATACCAACGCCGCTCCCTATTCTCATAGACCCGCACAACAATATCTGCGCGGCCAAGCGCAACAGCCGGGTCCTGGAGAGAATATTTCTCATTTGCCAAGTCAATTTCCGCCTGCTTCTGCCAGTCTTTACGCAATTCATTTAATTTATTTACGCAATAAGTCATGGCTTTGCGCTTCTCTGCAGCCAATTCTGATGACTCCCATTCCTTTATTGTCTCCGCGCACTTGGCGGGAATATCGAATTTATATAGACAGCCAACCTTAAAAAACCAAGCAACGATATTCAGGGCTTCAGGATGACCCGGATACAGCATAACTAATTCCCGCGCTTCTTTATAAACAGCATCATTATGAGTTGTATTAATAACCTGACGGTGAGTTACAGCTGCCAGCATTAAAAACGCCCGTATTCGTGAAGCCTCGCGTACTTCTTCAGAAGCATTCTTATCATTTGCCATCTTCCTGAAAAGACGAGCCGTTCGATGCCGGTTCGTCTGCATCTCAATTATTTTATTGGAAAGAGCCTGATACGCGGCATCACTGCCTTTTGAATCAAGATATTCTCTTTCCAACTCCTGCAAACTCTTCTTGCTAAGAGACCTTGTCATCAACTGTGCGAATTTTTTACCGCCAAGCTTGTCCTCTATGTTTTTATGAGTTTGATTTAAATACTTATCACTCCAGGTATCCGTCAGTTCGCCGGCCTTATTAAATGTAAAAACCCAGCAGAACTGAGGATAAGGAACGTCATACCCTTTTGGCACGCCCCGGTTTGTGCTTATGCATATTATTCTGTCTTTTGCAAAATCTTTTACTTCTTGGGTAGAAAGCAGCACGGCTTCCATATCTGCCGGCATTCCTCAGCTGCCGTGGAAATTATGCAGGATTACACATGCCTTGCCCTGCGCCCTGGCAGCAGCTAAGGCCTTATTAGGATCTCCCCTGCTGTAGTGAGAGTTTGCTGATGCTGCCGGCTCTGATACTGCAGAAGATTCCGCCCATACATAATTGACGCCAAAAATCATTATCATAAAAAGAATCTGAAGCTTTCTCATATTCAATACGGCCTTTCTCCTATTTCTTACATATCTCATCTCACGTAAAAGCATCATTTATAGCACATATTAGGTTTATAGTTTTACATTCTATATTTTCCCGGCTTTTCTTGCAACAGCCAGCCCTA
>JBHORK010000049.1:0-17526 GCA_042565725.1 Verrucomicrobiota bacterium | reverse complement strand
TCTTCTTTTCTCTTTGCTTCAAGCTCTTTTTGTCTTCTTTCCTGTTCTTTTTTCTTTGCTTCTTCTTTTCTGGCCGCTTCCCTTTTCTGGATAAGATCCTCAATTATAGACTTCAAATCACTCATCTTGGTTTGGAGTGATTTGAGTATTCTTTCCATAATTTTGTATTCGGGAGAGCTTTTCTTGTGAGGACTTATCAATTCAGACAATCTTTTTTCTTCTTTGAGGTAGTCGTTATACAGATCTTCATGTGCGTTAATCAATTCTTTATTTTGTTCGGGCATACTTTGCAGACTGGCAAGGGCGTGTTCCTTTTCTTTAAAGCTGTCTTCAGAGCCTGTTGCGCTCTTGAAATCCTTTTCAGCTTCTAATGTTTTCTTGTATAACATGAAATGCGTTGAAGCCTCTTCAAGCGATGTCACGAAAGCCTCAGTATTTTCGGATATCTCCTGTTGGAGGTTCTTGTATGAACTCGCATCGCCTTGTATCGGAGTCTTATTTATAGCTTTATCAAATACAGGAATGCATCGATCTATATGTTTGATTTCTGCCTCCAGCGTTTTCCGCGCCTTCTTTTTGTCTGCATCAAACTTATTCATAACTTCCAGGAATTCACCACGTGTCTCTTTAAATGTGGAGTCCTGGAGCGATAGATGCTGATATTGTCTTTTGATCTCTATAGCTTTTGTTCTTAGAGCATTGTATTTCTTTATTCCTGTATCGATAATGATTTTTTGCTCAGCTATAATTCTTCTTTCTTGTTCAATTCGCATTGATTCTTTTTTTCGTTGCACTACATTGTGACAGAGGTAAGCGCCGCCGCCAAAGATTATTATAATCAACATTACAACAATGAACTTTATAAAGCCGCCACCGCTCTTCTTTTCCTCAGGCATTCTTTTAGTTTCGTTAAGTCTTTTTAGCATATCATCATTACTCTTTGTTTTAATCTTGTGACCTTGTCCCCCCGAATAATTCCATCCGCGTTTATTTTCAAGGGTTTACAGGCTTCTTGATTAAAGCATGATCTCTGGTATTTTCACCAGATGAAAATAGTTAAATCTATCTTTTTAAGTTTTTTTCAGGCCTAACCAGCGCATCATTTTATTGCTGAATGTTTTTTTCGGAGGGACAGGATGAGTTTTGTGACTTTACGGCATAAATCCCTGTATTTTGCCCTTTGTTTTTTTTGATATCTGTTTAGTTGGCAGACACTGAGTTGTTATGGTACATTATTTCGCGATTTAGATGATGCTTTCCTGAACATGTAAATAAGGTGAGTTTATGACAGATTGGCAGTCAGACCTGGGTAAGTTCTTCGAGAAAACTGACGAAACAAAACAGCAGGAAGAAAAACTGGAAATGGACGGTTTTGTTTCTAATGTCGTTATGCCCGCTTTCAATGCGATCGAAATGGAACTCGCTCAATACGGCCGATACGTCAATATTCGAGATACGGGAACTTCTGCGGCTATTACTGTTTTTCACAAAGACGGTGAAGAAGAATTAATGTATCGTGTTCAGGGCAGAACTTTTCCTAATGGCGTTTTGCCATACGCGGAAATCAGGTTTCGCGAACGGAAAGGGCACCGGCTGTTAACTGTGGAAGCCATGTTTCGTACCGGTAATCAGGGCTATTTGCTGGCCGATATTACCAAAGACGAAGTCATTCAGCACTTTATCTCGCATTACACAAAGCGGGTACAACAGCAGTAACGCTGCAGGCGGGTCTGCGGTTTCAATACTTTTTCAGTGTCGACTGATTAGTTTTCTTTCCGAATGCTTTTTATCTCTATTGGCTCGACCGGCACGTTTTCCATGGGGCCTATGGTTTTTGTTCTGGCTTTACCGATTTTGTCCACCACTTCTATGCCTTCAATGACTTTGCCGAAAACACAGTAACCGAATCCAGCATCGGTTTCATCTTTATGGTTCAAAAAGGCGTTATCCACAAGATTGATGAAGAATTGACTTGTTGCGCTGTTGATATCCGAAGTACGTGCCATTGCCAATGTGCCGCGGCTGTTAGGCGTGTCGGCACGAGCTTCATTTTTAATAGGAGCGTTCCCTTGTTTTTCACGCATGCCCGCATTAAACCCGCCACCCTGAATCATGAATCCGTTCATTACCCTGTGAAAAATCAGGCCGTCAAAAAAATTCTGATCTGTATAGGCAAGAAAATTTTCAACAGTTACAGGCGCTTTGTCCGGCCAGAGCTCGGCCTTGATGGTACCCATGGAAGTTTCAATTATAACTACAGATTTTTCGGTCACGGCATAGTCCTTTCCTTTTGGATTTGCCCGATGTCACGGCATCGGGCGCTACGCATGAGCATGCGCCTATAGCCAGTAAAGACAATATAACCGAAAACACCGGGATGATTGTTTTGTTCAGATTCATGTGAGTGGGAATAATATAAAAGGCGGCTTAAAGATGCAAATGGGAAATTCGGGAAGAGGAGCCCGCCCGCTGCGCTAGATGGACACAGATGGGAACGGATGGGAGAAGAATGACGCGGGGAAACGGCGACGCGGCGAGATACGAGATACGCCAGCTTTCTTTTTATAGCTAAATCTTGTTTTTTCCATTAGATTTTATTTATGCGCTATTCTTCCAAGCCGATAAGTAAGTGTTATTCATGTCTGTTGAACATGAGTGATCATTGCTGGCTTTATCAGTATCCGCGCGGCCAATGGCGCGGCAACAGAAAATGCCGCGCTTTTGAAAACAAAGATATCTATCACGAATACAATGAGTGGAAAAAACAGCCCAGCGTGAAAACACGCAAAGAATTGCGCCGCGAGTTTTTCAGAACAAAAACCAGACCTTTACTCGGAAGACGGAAAAGGTAACTGTGATCCGCCAAAGACGGACAAGCAGTAAGAAAAGAAAACCACGGAGGTCACGGAGACACGGAGTAGAACAAGGAGAGGAGTGTTGCGTTAATTTGCTCTCCGCCAGTCGGCGAATTCGCAAATTTCCGCAACGATTAAGGAAAGAAGAGGAAGAGGAGGGAAGCGGGGCGAAAGAAAGACGCGGTGAGACGGCGACGCGGGGAAACGGGGAAATAAGGAAACTGAACATTCAACATCGAACGTCCAACGTCGAACATCGAATGGAATAAGGGAGGAAGAAGAGAAACGGCGAAATGATGAAGCAGAGACAAGAAGATAGCATGGAAGAACGAGCATTGCTTGTTCAGGTTATATGGGGCAGGCGCCGCACGGAAGAAGCTGCCGAGTCTATAGCTGAACTTGAACGGCTTGCCGACACTGCAGGCGCTGTTGTTAAGGGCGGTATTACTCAGAGAAGAGAGAGACCTGATCCGAATTTTTTTGTCGGTGAAGGGAAGCTTGCTGATATTCAGTCGGCCTGCCGTCAGGCAAAGACGGATCTGATAATCTTTGATAATGACCTTTCCGCCGTACAGGTTAACAACCTTGATATGTCACTTGGCATCAAAGTGATTGATCGCACAGAGCTGATTCTTCAGATATTTGCCCGCAGAGCACGGTCGTCTGAAGCACAAACACAAGTGGAACTTGCTCAGCTTGAGTATCTGGTATCGCGCATCCCGGTCTCGCGAAAACAGCAAAGATTTCAAGGAGGTATAGGCATGAAGGGACCCGGCGAGAGTCCGCTTCAGCTGAGAAATGAGCCTATGCGGCGCCGGATCAGGGATCTGAAAAAGAAGCTGAATAAAATTCAGCAGAGACGCAGAAGAACGCGACAGCGCAGGCCATGGCCGTTGGTATGTCTTGCCGGTTACACTAATGCGGGTAAATCAACGCTGCTTAACGTCTTTACATCAGCTAACGCTTATGTGGATGACAGACTCTTTGCCACGCTGGACACAAAAACGAGACTTGTTCGGCTACCTGACGGGAAAGATATATTAATGACCGATACAGTTGGTTTTATCAGACATCTGCCGCACGGCCTTGTAGCGTCATTCCGGTCTACTCTGGAGGTTACATCTGAAGCGGACATTCTTCTTGTCGTAGGAGATGCAGGTGACCCCAATCTGGCCGACCATCTGGAAGTGGTAAGAGGAACTCTTTGTGAAATAAACGCGCAAAATATACCATCAATTCTTCTGCTGAATAAATGTGATACACCTTCTGCTATACAAAAATTGGATGATCTGTTAACAATCTACCCTGAAGCAATACCAATATCAGCGCTGAAAAAGAAAGGGCTGAAGGAAGTTAAGAAAAGAATAGTAAATTTGATATCTGAATTCCCAAAAGTTCATGTATAATGATAATAAATCGGAGTATTGAGGTGGTAGTAGTTTTGGGGTTATCCCATTATCCCATTATTCCATAACTCCATAACTCCATTACTCCAATGGCAATAGGGGTCCCCCATGCTTTACATAGTAGCAACACCGATAGGGAATCTGGATGACATAAGTTCGCGGGCGCTTGCGGTCTTGCGCGAAGCTGATGTCATAGCCTGCGAAGATACTCGAAGGACAAGAATTCTTCTAAGTCATTTCGATATACCGAAACCCCGGTATATTGTTTCTTATCGCGAACATACTGAACAGAAGGCTGGAAAGCGTTTAGTCGGATTCCTGGAAGAGGGTATGACCGTGGTCTTATGTTCTGACGGCGGATATCCGGGAATCAGCGATCCTGCTTACAGATTGATTCGTATGGCTGTTGAAAACGAAGTTGATTTTGCTGTTATCCCCGGCGCTTCTGCTGTTCCTGTGGCGCTTTTGTTATCTGGCCTATCGACATCCAGTTACACGTTCAAGGGATATCCGCCCCGGAAAAAAGGTGCTCTGCATCGGTTTTTTGAGGAGGAAAAAGATCTGCCGCATACGCTGGTTATCTTCGAGTCGCCTTTCAGGGTCATCAAATCGCTGGAAGCAGCTTTTGAGGTTTTAGGTGACAGGCAGGCTGCGGTCTGCATTGAGCTTACAAAAAAGTTTGAACGGGTAAGCCGCGGTTTTTTAAGTGAGTTATGCGAAGAATTTGCGGACCGGAAGATTAAAGGTGAGGTGACAATCGTAATCGCAGGTAATAATCCCAAATTTATTAACCTATCAGCTTGACGCCTTTTTTGCCTTCTTCCGTATAGCCTATCAGCTTAGCGTTGCATTTAGCGTTTTTTAAAATCGCAAGCGCTTCTTCCGTATCCTTTGGGCGAATTATAAGTACGAAGCCTATGCCCATATTAAACACTCGGTACATCTCTTTCACGTCTATCTTCCCGTGTTTTTGGATGAATTGAAACACCGGCGGTATTTTCCATGAACCTGGATTTATTATTGCGGAAATATTTTTTGGAAGAACACGCGGCACATTATCAATAAGTCCGCCGCCGGTAATATGCGCCATACCGCGGATAGAAATTGTTTTCATAAGCTTACTTACGGGTTTCAGGTAACTTTTGTGTACTTCCAGCAGGATATCTGCCACGGTTTTCTTTGTGCCGGGGAAAATATCATCGATTTTCAGCTTCGCCTGGTTAAAAATAACGTCTCTGGCAAGTGAGTATCCATTGGTATGAAGACCTGTTGACGGCAAGCCTATTATCATATCACCCGGCCTGACAGATTTTCCGGTAATAATCTTTTTCTTGTCAACAGCTCCGACAATTGTTCCGACCAGATCGTATTCTCCCTCGGGATAGAGCCCCGGCATTTCCGCTGTTTCGCCGCCGAGCAGTGCGCAATTATTTTCTCTGCATGCTTTACATAAACCGCTGACCACTTTTCTGAAAACATCTGCCTTAAGTTTTGATGTTCCAAGATAATCAAGAAAGAACAGCGGCTTAGCACCTTGAACGAGAATGTCGTTTGTACAATGATTGACCAGGTCCTGTCCCACTGTGTCATGTCGGCCGGTTATTACGGCAACGTTTAATTTTGTGCCGACCCCGTCAGTGCTGGCTACCAGCGCATTGCTTTTGCCGGGTGCCGCGAATAAGCCGCCAAAAGAGCCGATACTGCTTAACACTTTTCTATTCGATGTTTTCTTAACCATCCGTTTGATGGCAGAAATAGACTTCATCATCTCATCAATATCTACGCCGGCCTTGGCATAGGAAGATTTTTTCTGAATGGTTGATGCTTTTTTATTTGGCACAAGCTATCCCCTTATTTATTTCTTTTTAAAAATCTCAAATCTGCAATCTCAAATCGCAAATGCCTACAGCCCAACGGCTTTAAACGTTCTGTCCACATCTACGAAATGTGCCTGTAGATCAAATACTTTGTCCAGATCTTTAGGTTTGATTTTTTTCATTATTTCAGAGTCCGCCTCAATAAGTGTACGGAAATCTTTTTCTGTTTCCCATGATTCCATGGCATTTTCCTGAACCATGCGATATGCGGTTTCTCTGCTGAATCCTTTATCCGTAAGAAGCAGAAGAACCTGCTGAGAATGAATCAGGCCGTGTGTCATATTAAGGTTTTTCATCATTCTTTTTGGATAAACCTTCAAGTTCCTTACCAGCTTCTCAAGACGGGTAAGCATATGATCCAGCGCTATAGTGCTGTCAGGCAGAATAATACGCTCAACCGAAGAGTGAGATATATCACGTTCATGCCATAGCGCAACGTTTTCAAAAGCAGCGACCATGTTTCCTCTGAGCAGGCGTGCTAATCCTGTGAGTTTTTCACCTGTTATCGGGTTTTTCTTATGAGGCATGGCGGACGAGCCTTTCTGTTTCGCGCCAAAGAATTCTTCAACTTCATGAACTTCGGTGCGCTGAAGATGACGCAGTTCCTGCGCCCAGCGTTCAACAGAAGCGCCTGTAATCGCGAGTGCCGAAAGATATTCCGCGTGCCGGTCGCGTTGAAGAACCTGAGTGGATATGGCCGCAGGTTTCAGCTTAAGCTTGCTGCAAACGTATTTTTCTACAAACGGATCGAGATGCGCGTGGGTGCCGACTGCGCCTGAAAGCTGGCCGACGGAAATAATTTTTCGAGCGGTTTTCAGCCGTTCAAGATTCCTGCCGAACTCGTCATACATCAGGGCCATTTTTAAGCCGAATGTTATTGGCTCCGCATGTATTCCGTGTGAGCGCCCGATCATAGGTGTATATTTATATTTACGCGCCTTCGCGGCAGCGGCACGCCGAACAGCTTTGGCATCCTTTATAAGGATATCTATGGCCTGAACCATCTGTACGGCCAAAGCTGTATCGAGAATATCCGAACTGGTAAGTCCGCGATGTATGTATCTTGCTGAAGGACCTACATATTCTGCGACGCTGGTAAGAAAAGCTATAACATCGTGATTAACTTTGGCTTCAATTTTGTCTATGCGTTTAACGTTAAAATTCGCGCGTTTTCTTATTCTGGCAAAATCCGCTTTTGGGACCATGCCGAGTTTATTCATTGCTTCGCATGCCAGGACTTCAACATCAAGCCATGTCTGATATTTGTTCTGGTCCGTCCATATCGCGCCTATTTCTTTACCTGTATATCTCGGTATCATTCTTGTCTCCTTAGCTTTAAAATCAGACATATATTGCCACAAAGCAGAAAATACACAATGAAGAATTTAAGTGTTTAAGGAATAGATTTATCTCTCGCAGAGAGCGCAGAGGCACGCAATAACAAGCTCATTTCTTTCCATGATTGACTATAAAACGTATTTCGATATGCTTTATTAGCATGAAAATATTAGTAATAGGTGGGGGTGGACGCGAGCATGCTTTGATCTGGAGGCTTGCAAATGACAGCGTCAAGCCGGAGCTTTTTTGCGCACCCGGCAATGCGGGCACGGCACAATTGGCAGTCAATCTTGACATCGGGGCGGAGGACATTGATGGTCTCCTCAATTGGGCCCGCGAGAACAAGCCGGATCTTACTGTGATAGGCCCGGAGGCGCCGTTATGTGCCGGTTTGACAAATAAACTGGGCGCCGAAGGTTTGAGAGTATTTGGACCTTCCAAGGCAGCGGCCCAGCTTGAGGGCAGTAAGGTTTTTGCAAAAGACATCATGGAGACAGGTGATGTTCCCACGGCTGAAGCGCGTAGTTTTACTGATTACTCTGAAGCTTTGGAGTATGTTCGGTCCCGGGAATTTCCAATTGTAGTCAAAGCGGAAGGACTGGCTGCGGGCAAAGGTGTTTATATTTGTGAATCTCTCCAGGAAGCCGAAGAAGCAATAAACGATTCAATGCAGAAGAAAATCTTTGGTGAGGCAGGATCCAGGATTCTCGTGGAGGAATGTCTGGAAGGCGAAGAAGCGTCAATACTTGCGCTGATTGACGGTGAAACAATAGTAATGCTGGCCTCATCGCAGGACCATAAACGTATATTTGACAATGATCAAGGTCCGAACACTGGCGGTATGGGGGCGTATTCACCCGCACCTGTGATAACCGACGAACTGTGGCCGATTATTCGTACACAGGTTTTTGAACGCACGCTGATGGAATTGAGGAAACGCGGAATTGTTTATAAAGGTGTGTTGTATGCGGGTATTATGGTTACTGCCGATGGTCCGAAGGTGCTGGAATTTAATTGCAGATTCGGCGATCCGGAGACACAGGTGATTCTTCCGCGGATAGAAAGTGATCTTGTCCCCGCGCTTGAGGCGTGTATCGACGGCACATTAAAGGATGACCTGGTCAAATGGCGGCCGGAGGCTTGCACGTGTGTTGTTATGGCCTCAGGCGGATATCCCGGAAAATATGAAAAGGGCAAGGTTATTGAAGGCTTGAAGGAAGCAGACGATTTGGATGATGTGGTAGTGTTTCACGCGGGAACAAAAATAGAAAAAGATAAGGTAGTTACTTCCGGCGGGCGTGTACTTGGGGTTACGGCGCGAGGCAAGGATTTAGCAGCGGCGGTTGAGAAGGTCTACTCTGCGGTTTCCAGGATAAAATTTGATCAAGCTCAATATAGAACAGATATAGCAAAAAAAGCGTTTAATCGTTAACCTAATCTATATCATGAAAAACACCAGATGTGTTGTAACGTGAAGAGATTAGGTTAGAAACTGTTTAAATGAGGAAGAATATGAAAAAACCTGATGTTGGAATAGTAATGGGCAGTGATTCCGATTGGCCGATTATGAAAGAAGCCGTTAAGATGCTGGATCAATTCGGAATACCAAACGAAGTAAGCGTCATTTCCGCTCACCGCACACCGGAGTTGGCTTCGGATTATGCGCGCAGTGCGGCCCGGCGCGGAATCAAAGTGATTATTTCGGCTGCAGGCGGAGCCGCGCATCTGGGCGGGGTTCTCGCGGCACACACAATTCTACCGGTGATAGGCGTTCCGATCAAGGGTGGCGCTATAAATGGTATAGATTCGTTATTGGCGACTATTCAAATGCCTGCAGGCATACCGGTGGCTACTGTAACTCTAGGTAGCGCGGGTCCTGTAAACGCGGCTGTTTTTGCAGTTCAGATATTGGCTGTCAATCGGGCGGGATTAAAAAAGAAATTGGTAAAATATAAAAACTCCCTGAAAAAGAAAGTTGCAAAAGGCAACGCCAGAGTGAAGGGTGAATTAAGCGGAAAAAGATAAATTGTGATATTACCGCGAGCTTTCTTAATATTTTTATTTGGTCTCCTGTGCTTTTTTATCAGCACCAGAGACAATTTTGCTTCTACCGAACAAGAAGTTTACCTTATACTCAGAAAGTATCATATACCGTTTGACCCCAATGCCGTTGAAAAGGCTGTTGTGAAAAGCATGTTGAAAACAGCCGATCCTTACGCAGACATATTTTCCTCCGAAGAAGCGGGCGTTATTCTTGAAAGAAAAACAGTCAGTACCAATGAGATATTGCCGGAAGGGATATGTTATCTCAGGTTAAACGGAATGTATAACGACAGCGGAGCAGAGGTTGTCAGTTATCTCAATACATGGAATAAACAGGGGTATGCCGGGGTCATAATGGATATAAGGGATGCGGGCGGAAGTTACCACAAAACTATTGACGATATTGCGACTTTTTTTACTGAAGAAAATGCACTGCTTTATCGAATAAGAGACATGCAGGGCCGAATTATTGACAATCGCAGAACCGGCAAAAAAACCGAAGAAAAAATATCTCATATTCCTCTCATGCTGCTGATTAATGAAAAAACGAGCGAAGCCAGTGAGGTACTTGCTGCCGTTTTGAAAGGACGCGCAAGGGTAATGCTGATCGGATCATCAGCAAAGGGCGATACTAAGCTGAGAAAATTTGTGCCGTTGAAAAACGGGCAGATGCTTTATGTTGCCACAAAACAGGTAATACCAGCCGACTGTAACACGAATTTTTCAGGCAAAATTGAACCGGATATTATTGTCTCGGCGAAACAGACAAGAGATATCTCCAAAGCACAACTAGAGAAGGCAAGACGGGACAAACCGTTATCTGAGCGGGCAAAAAATGAAATAGAACTTGCATCACGTGTGGCAGGAGATGCTGTATTGGCTCGTGCCGTGGACATACTGCTTGGATTGAAAGCACTGGGTCTATATGAAACCGACAAGACAGCCGCAAATACTGACAATCCAGCCGGGGAATGAAAATGCGGTTGTTCGTCAGACCGTTAAGGCGCTGAAAAAAGGTGCTCTGGTTATTCTGCCTACTGATACTGTATATGGAATAGCCGCGGATTCCAGTGTGCCTGGCGCGGAGGATCGTCTTTTTGAAGCCAAAAATCGGAAACGGAACAAACCTGTTCCACTGCTTGCAGCAAGTATTACTGATGTAAAAGAATATGGCGCATGCTTCAATGATCTTGAAAGAAAATTGGCGGAGCAATTCTGGCCCGGTCCCTTGACTCTGGTACTGGAGGTTAGAGATTTGGAAACAGAGCACAGGAGCGAAGGTTTTCGGATTCCGGATTGCGCTATAACACAAGCTGTTTTGAAAGAAGCGGGCGGCATTCTGCGTGTTACAAGTGCTAATAAAAGTAACGAACCTCCTGCACTTATCGCGGAAGATGCGATGAGGGCTTTAGGTGATTTTACGGATGTTGTTATTGATGCCGGTCCTGTGCCGGGCGGAACACCGAGCACGGTGATAAAAGTTCATGGAGAAGAAATTGTTGTTTTGAGAGAAGGAGCAATAGGCAAAAGCAGGTTGTCGGCAGCCAGTTATGAATAATCGAATCATATTATTTATTTGCGCGGGAAACATCTGCCGTAGTCCCATGGCTGAATACATGTTGAGGGAACGGCTTAAACCGGATTCGGATTGGACCGTGTCATCGGCAGGTCTTGCGGCCTGTTTGTGGATTTCTGCCAGCTATGCAGCAATTGATGTTCTTGCAGAACACGACATAGACATGGGCGGCCATAAAAGCAAACCGGTTAACAGAGAATTGGTTGACGAAGCTTCATTAATTGTAGTAATGACTTTGTCTCAGCACAAAGAAATGCGAATGCTTTTCCCCGATGCGGCAGAAAAAGTATTTTATCTAAGACATTTTGATCCTGAGGCAGAAGAAAAAGATATTATTGATCCTATAGGAGCGTCTATTGAAGTGTATCGCGAGATATACGATAAGATTGACTCAGCTCTTCCCGGATTAATTGAATTCTTGAAAACAATGCATGTTAAGCAGGAAGAATAGAAAGGATTTTTTTATGAAAATAGCATTAGGCTCAGATCACGGCGGCTACAATCTTAAAACAATTCTTATGGAAGAATTGAAGAAACGTAAAATCGATGTGGAAGATTTCGGCTGTTACGACAAAGAGTCGGTTGACTACCCTGACTATGCGAAAAAAGTTGCATATCGTGTTTCGCACAATTTGGCGGATCAGGGAATTCTTGTCTGCACAACAGGAATAGGAATGTCAATAGCGGCAAACAAACATCCCCGCGTGCGGGCGGCATTGTGTCTCTCTCCTGAAATGGCAGCAAAAGCCCGTCAGCACAACAATGCCAATGTTCTTGTTATGTCGGAAGCATTCACATCGCCGGAAAAGGCCGTAGAAACCCTGGCTTCATGGCTCAGTAGTGATTTTGAGGGTGGACGTCATGAGCGGCGAGTCTGCAAAATGGATATGGATTCACTGCGTGTCACGGAAATGGCGGGTATTTTCAAGGAAGATCCGGAAATATACGAAGCTGTGCAGTTGGAAAAAAAGTGCCAGCAAAATGCTGTAAATCTTATTGCGTCAGAAAATTATGCAAGCCGGGCGGTAAGAGAGGCGCAAAGTTCTGTAATGATGAACAAGTACGCAGAAGGTTACCCCGGCAAAAGGTGGTACAATGGATGTGATAATGTTGACACGGCAGAACAACTTGCCATAGACAGGGCCAAAGAAACTTTTGGGGCTGAACATGCTAATGTCCAGCCGCATAGCGGCAGTTCCGCCAATATGGCTGTTTATTTTGCCATGCTGGAACCCGGCGATACAATTCTTGGAATGAGCCTTGCTGATGGCGGCCATCTTACCCACGGGCATAATATGAACTTTTCCGGTCGGTTATATAATGTGGTTCATTACGGGGTAAATAAAGACACTGAACAGATAGATTATGATGAGGTAGAAAAGCTGGCAGGGGAACATAAGCCCAAAATGATCGTGGCCGGTGCCAGCGCTTATTCCCGTATTATCGATTTTGCCAAATTCCGTTCTATAGCAGATAGTGTCGGCGCTTATTTGATGGTTGATATGGCGCATATAGCAGGATTGGTTGCAGGCGGAACTCATCCTAATCCCGTACCGTACGCGGAGTTTGTTACCGGTACCACGCACAAAACACTGCGCGGACCCAGGGGCGGAATAATTCTCTGCCGCAAGCAGTACGGAGTCGATATCGATAAACATGTTTTTCCCGGAATTCAAGGCGGACCGTTAATGCACGTAATTGCGGCAAAGGCGGTATGTTTTCATTATGTACTAATGCCCGATTTTGCTCAATACACGCGGCAAATAGTTAGTAATGCCCGGCTTATGGCCGACATTCTCCAGGCGGAGGGCTTCAGACTGGTTTCGGGCGGAACGGATAATCATCTCATGCTGGTTGATCTTACATCAATAGGCATAACGGGAAAAGATGCTGCAGCTGCACTGGATAAAGCAGGCATTATCGTAAACAAAAACGCAATCCCGTTTGACAAGAAGAGTCCGTTTCTTACCTCCGGAATAAGGGTAGGAACACCGGCAGTGACAACCAGAGGAATGAAAGAGCCTGAGATAAAGATTATCGGAAAAATGATTGTTGATGTTCTACATAATATCAATGATGAAACGGTAATAGAGAGCACCAGGAAAAAGGTCCAGGAGCTTACTGTCAAGTTCCCAATCGAATAGTGACGCCTCAATCAAAAATCAGACAACTTCACCCATTGAGTAAGCGTAAAATCGGCGTAAGCCCCCTCTATTAGTGTCTATTCGTGTTCATTCGTGGTTCAACTGATCTTTTTAGGTTTACTTCTTAATTTTAACAGCTTTCAGTCTGCCGATAGGAGGCAACGGGCCTGCAAGCGGTTTTGCATAATCAATAAATGCCTGCGTGACATCATTTCCCGCCTTGTTGATAAACCTGGAAGACATTTCTTTTGTGTGTCTGGCAACCTTTTTTAACGGCACACGCTCATAGTAGACTTGATATTTCTTTGTCGGTTTTCGCAGGATTGCTATAGAACCGTTTTGTATTTTAAGAGAACATTTGACGGCCATGATTCCCGCTTGTCTTGCCTCTCTGGCGTCAGTTTCAGAAATAACACCGGGGAACGAACGCTGTAAATAACCGAAAGTATCGGCGCGAACCCGCTTGATCTTTGTCTTTGCCTTTACTTCCGCCGCGAGTAAATCGCCAAGCGCTCCGGTTCCGCTCAACTGAATATTACCATGTGCGTCTTTTTCTTTGATAAATTTCGTGGCTATTGCCGTACCATTTTTATCCGCAATTCCTTCCGATACCGCTATCAGGCAGCGTCCGTATTTCTTATATACACCTTTAACATCACGAATAAATTGACTCATGCTGAATGGGTGTTCCGGCAGATAGATCAGATGGGGGCCATCATCTTTATAGATCCTGGCAAGAGCGGAAGCTGCCGTTAGAAATCCTGCATGCCGTCCCATAATGACATCTATTTTAACTCCCGGCAATGCCCGGTTATCAAGATTATCTCCCATGATCGCGGAAGCCACAAATTTCGCGGCGCTACCAAACCCAGGCGTATGATCATTTACTCTCAGGTCGTTATCTATGGTTTTGGGGATATGAAAACAACGCAGGTCATAACCTTCTTTCATTGCTTCCTCATTAATAATGTGTGCCGTCTCAGCAGTATCATTACCGCCGATATAGAAGAAATAGCGCACTTTATACTTATGGAGTATCTTGAATATTTTCTGACAGTCCGCGGCTGTAGGTTTTTTTCGCACTGTGCCAAGTGCCGAACATGGGGTTGCCGCGATCTTTTCGAGGTTAGCGGCAGATTCCTTTCGCAGGTCAACAAGATTCTCTTCCAATATACCTTTAATGCCGTGGAGCGCTCCGTATATCTTTCGGATTTGAGTATGTTTTTTTGCCTCAATTACAGCCCCGACAAGGCTTTGATTAATGACCATTGATGGGCCGCCGCTCTGCGCTATCAACATATTGCCTGTTACTTTTTTTGTCATCGGTCCTCCTTATTTCTTGTTGAACGCAACAATCTGCCATTGCGAATTACTTGTGTCAAGTCAGGGATTAATGTTCAGTGTTCAGGAGCCGGTATTCAGGAGTCAGAATATGGGAGTTGATTTATATTTATTCTGAATCCTGACTCCTGAATTCTGGCTTCATACTTCTTGTTCTGTATCGGCAAATATGACAACCTGTACTTATATGAGGTCATATCAGTCGAAATCACAACAATCATATCAGCATGATCCGAATCCTATCGGGCAGGTTATTGCACAGGTAATGAAAAAACTTGGCCTTAAGGATCAGCACTGGCTGGGAGTACTTGCGGCGGAATGGCCCGACATTGTCGGCGATGCGGTGGCAAAACACACAAAACCCGGACGTTTTGAGAATAAAAGACTCTTTGTGTTTGTGGATAGTTCTGTTTGGCTGAATGAATTAGCCAGATACAGTCATTCGAAAATACTGTCAAATATTCAGAAGCGTTTCGGGTCGAACAATGTTAAGTCTATTCAGCTTCAACTGGATCCCGGGGAATAATTCATGTACTGCTGATGAGCCGCAAAGAGCTCTTCTACTACTTCTTCTTCTTCGCTTCTTCTTTATTCTCCTTTAGCTCGATGCCAAGAATTTCATTCATTTTCTCTTCCAGCAATACCCTGGCCCTTTCAATCATTTCATCTTTTTCCTTTGCGCCGGCTGCCTTTTTTACTGCCTTTGCTGCCTCCGCAGCAGCGGCTGCCTTGTCCTTGGTGTTGCTCTTAGCTTTATTAGCTTTCTTCTGTTTGGATGATTCCCGTTTTGCCGCTTGTTCGTCTTCTAATCGAATTTGAAGAGTAGAAAGCTTTTCTCTATCTTTGTTTTTTGCGACCTCTTTTAATGTCCTCGGAGTAAACGCAGCTTTAGGGAAAGCAAATTTTTCATAAGAATCTTTCCATTCTTTTTCAGCCGCAGTAACGCCTTTTCTCAACGCAAGTTTTTCTTTTTTTACAGCACCTTCAAATGCTTCGAGCTGGGTTTTATTAAGAATTCGATATGTTATGTTTTTAGTGTAACCGACAATCTCAGCCAAATAATAATCCGGCTCCACCGCCTTTTCGGGTTCCTTTTCTTCTTCTTCTTCTTCTTCTTCTTCTTTCTCTTCTTCTACTGCCTTTTCAGGTTCCTTTTCTTTGGGCTGCAATGCCAGCTTCAGCGGAGAGGGGTCCGGTATCGGTTCTGTGGGTGTAAGCAGTTCTGCAATATCATCTTCAAGAAGATGATTTATTGATAAAGCTTTATTTATAAAAACCTTCTGTGTTTTCCATGCTGAAAATGAGAAAGCTGCACTTGCTTCGTCTCCGCCATTTTCGAAACAGTAAATAGCTGCCGCAATGCATTGTTTTGCTACCGTTGTTCGTCTTATTTCTTTACTTGTCAACAAGTAGTAGTTCATAAACTTGAGCATTTGCGGGGGTCTGATTCTTTCCCATGGAATAGTTCTGCGATCAAGCTTTACACATGATTCGTCGGCGCCCATAACATCCTTTTTGCTGTCCTGTATCCACCCCCAGCGCAGAGGTTCTTTGTTTAATTCTTCAATAATAAATAGTTTAAGATTATGCAGACGTGTGTATCGGTCTATCAGCCTTTGCATTATCGCCTTGCCTTCATCGGTCTGGAAATTAGGAAGTTCGTTTTTCACTTCTTCCGCTGCTTCCTTGAATTTGTTTTGCTGGATCAAGACAAGGCTGCTTATATGGGCACTACTGGCCAGCAGAGTCTCCTTTTCGACCTGCGCTTTATGTGCCGCTTCCTGCTGTTTTTTTGCTTCTGCATCTTGGGCGGCTTTTATCGCTGCTAGTCTCTGGCGTTCTGCTTCTTCTCGTTGCTGGACTATCTGATCTCTGATGGATTCAACTTTCTTCAGGTCTTTTTCTGCCTGCTCTAAGGCGGTCACTGCGGCTTTTTTATGCTCACGCAATGATTTTGATATATCGGCCAGCTTGTCAAATTGCGTTTTTATATTTGCCGTCAAAGTTAACATTTCAGGAGCTGTTCGAACCTGAGCCTCCGATTCAATGGTCGAAAAGGATTTCATTGCCAGATTATTTATTTCCTTTGCGGGGGCACCAGCTGTTTTTACCGCCTTGACTTTTTCAAGCACAATTTCTGCGTTAGCAATCACTTTCCTGGCCAGAACCTTGATCTCCGGCTCAGATTCCGGCGATGTTTTCTCGGGTTTGATCGTTTCTTTCTTTTCGTCTTGTTTCCAGCTGATATTCTTTTTGTGTGCGGATGACATCACACCCTCGGGAATACCGCTGTCAGGTGAAGAGGTCGGCGCCGGTTTAGGTTCGATGGGCTTTTCTTTCGGTTCCGGCTTTGGTTCGGGCTCATCAAACTTTCTTCCAAGCACAACAAACACAGCATCTTTTGCGGTTTCAATGTAACTGTTGGCGGTTGAATCCATATTCGCCACACCTGACATAGCCGCTTGAATTTTGCTGTATTCCTTATCGGCAGTCTTTTTCTGGCCGGCGAGTTCCAGCAGTGCTCTTCTTTTGGTGATAATTTCTTCGTTTCTGTTCTTTAAATATATGCCAAGGCCTGTTCCGGCACCGGCAAGAAGGATAATCAGCAAGATCCAAAGCGGTGCTTTTGATCTTTTCTTTTTCTTCTTGGGTGAAGACTGCAGGGCCTGTTGCTTGTATTTGGCAAGTGCATCACGACCTTCCGAAAGTTCATTATGGACAGTAGCCGGAGCTGGACTGACCTCGATTTTCTCTATTGGCCCTGTGGTGCGTCCCAGTCGGCCTGATTGTTTCTTGGCGATAAATTTCTTGGTTTTTTTGATATGTCCGCCGCCCATCTTCCTTACTACTCTTTGCATGTCGCTTATTAAAGAATCGTACGTGGGATATCTTCCAAAAGGTTCCGTTTTAATCATGCGGGCAATAATATTTTCTACTTCCGGATTG
>JBHORK010000048.1:0-17835 GCA_042565725.1 Verrucomicrobiota bacterium | reverse complement strand
GAGCAAGGCCGAGAACCACTGCCCCTGTTATGACAGTAAAGAACGCTGTGTTATCTGCGCACACGTAATAGCTGTAGCGCTAACTATTGTCATGCGTACCACCGATCCACTTAGAGAAAAGAAATACCAGGAAGAACTGCGCCGCGCCTCAAGACTGGCCAAAGTAGATGAGTCCGAATATATAAAACGTGTATCCGCAGATGCACAAAACGCCGTGCCCGCACAGATTACAATAACTGTTAAAAGCGGGTTTGATAACGGATTATGCAAAGATACCATCATTGTAGATTGTGCTGCGGAATATTCAGGAAAAACTGTTCCACTCGAAAAGGTCCCTCGTAATCTTCCTCTTACATTCAGCAAAAAGGATGAATCCATTCTAATCGTACTGGAAGATATTTCCGAAGGTCCCGCCAAAAGCAGCCTGGAACTTAACCGCTTTGACTTCCTGAACCTTGTAAGACTGCATGCCGGCCGGGAAATGTCCTGCGCCAACGGAACAACTTTCACGGTAAACGATATAAAAATGACAACCATTATCAAAATGGATATGGACCGTGAAACAGGAGATCTGATTCTGAGAGCGCATACCGAACTGCCTTTCATGAACGCGGGGGAATTTCCTTCATACATTATAGAAGGTAAGTCCGGATGGGTTTACGGCAATGGAAACCTGTGGCCCCTTAAAAATCTTCTACCGGGCCCCTATCATTCCATTTACAAGGACCCTGTTATTATCGCCAGACCAAATGTATTGCGTTTTTTGAAACAGGAATTACCGCTTCTGGAAAATCGGATCTTTCCCCTGACCTGTTCAGCATTGAGCCAGGCATACCTGAATTTAAATGCAAGGTTCTTGGCAACAAATTATGGATTGCCGCAACTCTCTCCGCACGATACGGGGACATGGAATTAATCACATGCAAACCCGATTCGCGTGATGATTTCGGAATTCCCGATCCTGATGATCTGATGAGATATACTGTTCGAAACATAGAACTGGAAAAAATAGCGCTACAGCGGATCAACAACGCCGGACTAACAGGAGAATCCGGGGACTCCATAGAAAAACTGGATGATTCACGCCTGATCCTCAATTTTCTGGGAACACATATGCCGTCATTGCGGAGGGAAGGCTGGAAAATCGAGTTTGCCGAGAAAATCGGATCTTACATGGATTCCCTGGAGTTCGCTACACCTGTGGTCCATATCAACGACAAAGAAGGCAGTGACTGGTTTGATGTAGGCTTTGACTTCGAAGACGGACAAGGCAGCAGCCTCTCTCATGCTGATATTCAGAGAGCTGTCCAGATGGGCGACTCCTTTATAACTAAAGGAAACAAAACAATTCTTATCGACTCCTCGGCCATAACATCCATGCAGGATGTGTTTTCCGATTGCGCAAGCGGTGAAAGTGATAAGCCCGGCTATTTCCGTATGAAAAACATTTTTTCCGCTTTTGTAAAATCTTCACTTGATACACTGGACGGCATTGATGTTGAAGACACAAAAACATGGCGCATACAGGCTACCAGACAAAACCGCACGACAAAAATCGAACCAGTTGCACTGGATAAAACACTCGACGCTATTCTCCGCCCCTATCAGAAAGAAGGCGTGAGCTGGATGAGATTTCTTCAGAAAAACAGCTTCTGCGGAATACTGGCAGACGAAATGGGGCTCGGCAAAACCCTGCAGACTCTTACATGGCTAAAACTCATACGCGCCAACAAAGACTATAACAATAAACCCGCTCTTATTGTATGTCCTACAAGTCTTGTCGAGAACTGGGTAGAGGAAACATCCAAGTTCGTGCCCAACCTGAAAAGCCTTGTTCTCACAGGTTCAGACCGTCATGACAAATGGGACCTTCTCTCTGAATCAGATATAGCTGTCACATCATACGCAATTCTCAGACGTGATATCGACAACTACGTTGAGCATGAATTTTCTGTTGCTATTCTTGACGAAGCACAACACATAAAAAACCGTTCAACAAATAACGCTAAAGCAGCCAAAAGGATAAAGGCAGACTCCAGGCTTGTTCTCACGGGAACACCTGTAGAAAACAGCGTGTCCGATTTATGGTCCATTATGGATTTTCTTATGCCAGGCTATCTCGGATCACATGAAACCTTCAAATACAAATACGAGGTCCCCATCACAAAAGGCGAAGAAGAAAGCGTTATCGCGCAGAAGAAGTTAAGAAGAAAACTGCATCCCTTCCTTCTGCGCAGACTGAAGATCGATGTAGCAAAAGATCTTCCCGCAAAAATAGAAAAGGTTTCACTATGCCCGCTTACAAAAGATCAACAGATGGTTTACAACGAAATCCTCAAGAGCTCACAGCAGAAAATATCGGGCATGGTCTCGAACAAAGGTTTCAACAAAAGCCGGATGGAAATACTTGTCACGCTTATGCGGCTTCGTCAGGTCTGTTGTCATCTTGATCTGCTCAAGCTGGAAAATCTTAATTCGAAATATCCGTCGGCAAAGCTGGATATGTTCTTTGAATTGCTTGAAGAAGCGGTTGACGGCGGGCATCGAATACTTGTTTTCAGCCAATTTGTATCAATGCTGACCATTCTGAGAAAAGAACTTGAACGACAGGCGTTTTCATACTGTTATCTTGACGGATCAACAAAGAACCGCATGGCAGAAGTCAAAAAATTCAATACTCAACGCGATATTCCCGTATTTCTAATAAGTCTGAAAGCTGGCGGGACAGGACTCAATCTTACGGGCGCCGACATGGTCATACATTTCGATCCATGGTGGAACCCGGCAGTTGAAGATCAGGCAACCGACCGCGCGCACAGAATAGGCCAAAAACGGACGGTATACAGCGTCAAACTCATATCAAAAGGCACAGTCGAAGAAAAAGTCCTGGCCATGCAGAAAAAGAAAAAAGCCATAATAAACGCTACCATTGAATCCGATGAGAAAATGATGCAAAATCTCTCATGGGAAGATATACAGGAACTGCTGGAATTGTAAGAAAAAATGAATATCCAATATCCAACAAGGAATATCCAATAACGAAGGAAGGAAATAGAGTTGCCCGCGCCTGCCCGCCTGTGGAGGGAAACACGCGAAAGAGGAGAAGAGTTTTTAGACCAGCCTTCGCCAAGGCTTCCTCCGTCGCGCAAGGCGCTATGGAGGACAAGACGGCCTGGCACAGCAGGATTAACAGGATCTTTATTGAACGTAGGCAGGCAACAGATAGTTTTGGAACTTTGGCATACCTCGCCGGGGACGGCGATGTAAACCGCAGGAAGAATTTCGTTTCCGCCACAGGCGGATTCGAAAATCGGGTGGATAGCTTACCTCGGATGCAAGGCGCCGCCGACTGAGCAGGATATGTATCCGCGAGGAAGGCGGGAACGCTGCAGACGAGGTAAGATATACGCACGATTTTCGAACGAAATCCTTCCTGCATCTTTAAAACAACAAAGCAGAAACAGAACAAGTGAACACGGAAAAGAAGCAAGACGGGGTCTGACCCCAAGCGAACACAGTCATGGAAAAGAACGTACTCTTTGCATTTGCTCTGACAGCCTTCGCCGGCCTTGCCACCGGCATAGGCAGCGCACTGGCTTTCTTCACAAAAAAAACAAATAAGAATTTTCTGTCCATAGCACTCGGCTTCTCCGCCGGCGTAATGATCTATGTGTCTTTCGTCGAAATAATGGTTAAAGCAAAAGACAGTCTTATAGCTTCCCACGGAACAACAACAGGAACATGGATGACCGTTCTTTCCTTTTTCGCCGGAATCACCATTATAATGATTATAGATTTTTTTGTTCCATCATACGAAAATCCGCATCACCTTCATTCCGTTGAAGAAATATCTGATGCCGCTGATAAAAAACTGCTCAGAATGGGAAAATTTACGGCTTTAGCTATTGCAATCCATAATTTTCCTGAAGGTCTGGCAACATTTGCCAGCGCTCTCCACGACCCCAGCCTGGGCATACCAATTGCTATTGCAATAGCCATACATAATATTCCCGAAGGCATATCTGTGTCCGTCCCTATATACTTTGCGACAGGCAGTAAAAAGAAAGCGTTCTGGCTTTCTTTCCTTTCCGGCGTATCGGAACCAATAGGCGCGCTTGTCGGCTATACAATTCTCCGCCCCCTTTTCACGGAAACAACATTTGGTATCCTTTTTGCGTCTGTTGCCGGTATAATGGTTTATGTGTCGCTTGACGAACTGCTTCCAGCGGCGCGAGAATACGGAAAGGGCCATCTTGCAATCGGCGGTTTAATCGCCGGCATGGCAGTCATGGCATTGAGTTTACTGATGTTTTTATGATGCATCTCTCGCAGAGAACGCGGAGATAAAGATATTTTCTATGGAAACGATTGTGAAGCTCGTTTCCAGAGAGTATGCTCACTGGAAAAACCGTCCTCTCAGCGGTTTTTCCAGTAAAACTCATAAACTCGGGAACTCTAGCTCCGGGAGGAGCGAGCGAGAGAATTCTTTTAAAAGGGTCCTCTAACATTAATCATGAATCTAACAACAATAATATTCATAGCGCTTGCTCTGGCAATGGATGCCTTTGCCGTATCCATCGCCAGCGGCATAACCATTAAACGACTGCACCTGAAACACGCATTTACCATCGCCGCCTGGTTCGGAGCTTTTCAGGCCATCATGCCGATACTCGGCTGGCTGGGCGGAGTAAAGCTGAAAGCCTTTACAGGCGGAATCGATCACTGGATAGCATTTGGCCTGCTTTGTTTTGTCGGCTGTAAAATGATTTATGAAGCATTTCGAATAGAAACTATTGAAAAAAAAACTAATCCTCTGGATATTCATGTTCTGTTTATTCTATCTATAGCTACCAGCATAGACGCGCTTGCCGCTGGAATCAGCTTCGCCCTGCTCGCAGTGTCAATCCTCATGCCGGTATTGATCATCGGAGTGATTACTTTTATCATGTCATTTGCCGGCGTTTTGATCGGTGACAAATCCGGCCATTTCTTCGAGAAGAAGATAGAGATCGTCGGCGGTTTGATCCTTATAGGTATCGGCATAAAAATATTAATCTTGGCTTAAATCTACTCGACTTGTCTCATTAACACTGGACATTATGAGACACTTTTCACTCTTTAAGCTCCCTTGCTTTAAGTCATAACAGGTTGATTTTCAGCTTGTTACATAGAACAAACGACTCAGCAATATATATTGGCACGTATCCTGCAATATATTCTGCCGAAGAGTTATGCAATAATGCGGAACAAACAACAAAAACCAGAGCAAAATGAATTGCTCTAAAAAAGAAAGGGCATAGGGATATGTTTTGTTATCAATGTGAGCAAACCGCGCAGGGTAAAGGATGCACGAAAATTGGAGTATGCGGAAAAGAATCGGACGTCGCAGAATTGCAGGATCTTTTGGTCCATGCAGTTAAAGGTATATCAATGTATGCTTATCGTGCTGGAAATCTTGGTGTTCATGATCATGAAATTGACGTATTCGTCATTAAAGCTCTTTTCTCGACGGTAACAAATGTTAATTTTGATCCGGCAAGACTTGAAACGCTCCTGACAGAAGCTGCGGCCCTGAAGGAACGGGCAAAATGCATGTATATGGACGCCAACCAAAAAGCCGGCAATATAGAGGAAGAACTGTCAGGCCCTGCACGATGGCAGCCTGCTGATAGTCTTGCCAATCTCATCAAGGAGGGCCGAGAAATTGGAATAGTGCTGAGAAAAGAAAGTCTCGGAGAAGATATTGTCGGACTGCAGGAACTTCTCACATACGGACTCAAGGGCACTGCGGCCTATGCCGATCATGCTATGATACTTGGAAAAGAAGATCCATCCGTATACGCATTCTTCCATGAAGCACTCAACCTTCTCACAAAAGAAGATGCATCAATCGATGAATTGCTGGCAGAAATCCTGAAATGCGGTGAAATAAATCTTAAGGTTATGGGATTGCTGGATTC
This sequence comes from Verrucomicrobiota bacterium, assembly GCA_042565725.1. Taxonomy (GTDB): domain Bacteria; phylum Verrucomicrobiota; class Kiritimatiellia; order UBA8416; family JBHORK01; genus JBHORK01. The sequence goes on along the minus strand of JBHORK010000048.1, from coordinate 11,875 downwards.
GGCAAATACAGAAGCGTATGGAAACCCGATACCAACACCGGTAAGAATCGAACCTGTGAAAGGCAAGGCTATACTCGTTTCAGGACATGATCTTAAAGACCTGGAAGAACTGCTTAAACAGACGGAAGGCAAAGATATAAACGTTTATACTCACGGCGAGATGCTGCCCGCGCATGGTTACCCGGAATTAAAGAAATATAAACATCTAGTCGGAAACTATGGGGGAGCATGGCAGGATCAGAGAAAAGAGTTTGACGCTTTTCCCGGCGCAATACTAATGACAACAAACTGCATTCAGCGTCCACAGGATTCCTATAAAGCCAGAATTTTCACTTGCGGACTCGTTGCCTGGCCCGGGGTACCTCATATAAAAGACAGAAGCTTTGCGCCTGTCATAGAAGCTGCGCTTGAAGCTGAAGGATTCAAGGAAAATGGTCCGGACAAGAACATCACAGTAGGCTTCGGACACAATGCAGTGCTCGGTGTTGCGGATAAAGTAATAGAAGGCGTAAAGGCAGGGAAGATAAAACACTTCTTCCTGATAGGCGGTTGTGACGGCGCAAAAAGCGGAAGAAATTACTACACACAATTCGCTGAGGCAGTACCTGAAGATTCCATAATCCTGACACTGGCATGCGGAAAATACAGATTCAATAAACTGGATTTCGGAGATATCGACGGCATCCCGAGACTACTGGATATAGGTCAATGCAATGATGCTTATTCGGCTATACAGATAGCAGTAGCCCTGGCCGACGCGTTTGATACGGACGTAAACAGCCTGCCGCTGTCGATGATACTGTCATGGTATGAACAAAAAGCTGTATGCATATTACTTACGTTACTGCATCTTGGAATCAAAAACATACGGTTAGGACCAAGCCTGCCGGCTTTTGTAACACCGGCAGCATTGAATATACTGGTAGAAAAGTTCAACATTATGCCGATATCAACAGCAGAAGAAGATATAAAGGCCATTCTGGGGTAGAAGAAATTTTAGACGGGATTAACGGGATCAACAGGATAAGGGAGAAAAGAAATGCACAAGTGTCCGGGACAAGATCCGACACGCTGGAAACCGGAGGATATAACTGAAATCCTGTGTCCGGCTTGCGGGACTTCCATGGAATTCTGGAAAGATGAACCTGTGCGCGACTGTCCAAAATGCAAAAAGCATGTTCGTAATCCCAAACTCAATCTCGGCTGCGCAGAGTGGTGTAAATTCGCAGACGATTGCCTGGGAACGGAAACAAAGAAAAACGAAAGAATGAAATGAATCACCACGGAGGCACTGAGATACGGAGAAGACAGGAAGAGATTACGTTAATTTCCGTCCCGAAAAATCGGGGGCGAAAATTTCCGCAATAGTTGCTAAAGTATGAGGAAGAAGAGATGCTGAAACATGATGAGATTGTAGCTACAACGATCTTTCCGTGTTCTCCAGAATGCAAACTTTTGGCAAATATGGGGACCCCTCGTCTTCGAGGGGATCACAGATTTGCCAAAACTCTGTTTTCTTTATTCTTCTCCGTGTCTCTGTGGTAAAATTTTTTCGATGCAGGAGAAGACGGGCTTTTTAAAGGGGAGAAGGGCGATTTGACCACAAGTTATTGACAGGTAATCACTTGCGGAAATATCGATAGGCAATTTTTTACAGAACCAATGGCTGATGAAGGAGGAAAAGATGGCTAAGAGAAAGATAATTACAATAGACAAAGAATTATGTAACGGCTGCGGCAATTGCGTAACTGCCTGCGCGGAAGGCGCGCTTCAAATTGTTGACGGCAAAGCCAAACTTGTTAAGGAGCAATTCTGCGACGGATTTGGCGACTGTATCGGAGATTGCCCTACCGGCGCGCTTGTAATCGAAGAGCGTGAAAGTGACAAATTCGATATAACAGCAGTAAAGGAATACCTTAAAGAATCCCAAGGCGAAGAAGCCGTAAAACGCATGGAAGAAGCGAATAGGGCTCACGCCCAGAAGTCAGAAGGGGGAAATATTTCGCAAACCCATGCTATGAGCGGATGTCCGGGGATGATGATGAAGGAGAATCTGAAATCGGAAAAGAGCAGTCAGGCGACCGCATCAGATGGTTTGCCTTCGAAAGTAAATGAATCAGAGTTAAACCAATGGCCTATCCAGATTCATCTTGTTCAGCCCAGCGCCCCATTCTTCAAGAATAAGGAACTGGCTATTTTAAGTACATGCGCTCCTATCGCGTCGGCAGATGTCCAGTGGCGGTTTATCAAGGGTAGAGGCGTAGTTGTGGGATGCCCTAAATTGGACAACACGGAACCTTACGCGGAAAAACTTGGTGCGATACTGTCCGAACCGTCGATCCCAAAGGTAATAGTTGTCAGGATGGAAGTACCCTGCTGCGGCGGACTGACAGCTATCGTAAAAGAAGCTGTAAAGCTCAGCGGAAGAACTGATCTGGAAGCTGAGGAAATAACTGTAAGTCTGAATGGTGAAGTGATTGGGAAAGAAAAGATTTGAAATTGGAAATTAAGAAAAGAAGAATTTCTAGACAGGATTAACAGGATTTACAGGATAGATGCTGAGGGGAAGAGAAAGAAAAATAAAAAAAATGACTGAAGAATACAAAGGTAAGACGCTGGATCTGGCTAATCAGATCGACTATGCAAACGGCTCGGTTGTCAGCAAGACGTTACTGAACAAAAAAACCGGGACCCTGACCCTTTTCGCGTTCGACACAGGCCAGGGCCTTAGCGAGCATACATCACCATATGACGCAACCGTATATATCCTGGATGGCGAAGCAAAGCTCACGATTGGCGGCAAAGAAGTTCCAGCAAAAGCAGGCGAAATGGTGATTATGCCTGCTAACGTACCTCACGACGTACAGGCTGAACAACGTTTTAAGATGCTGCTTATCATGATAAGATAAGAAAGATATCTCGCAGAGAGCGCAGAGAAAAATGAGTTTTATCACTACCATATTTCAGGAATTCTGGGGCACCCTGACAGACATGGCGCCGTATCTGCTTTTTGGGTTCGCTGTTGCCGGTGCGCTGTCTATTTTCATCTCCTCTGAACTGGTTGAAAAACATTTGGGCGGCCATGGCATCTGGCCGATTCTTAAAGCATCTCTCTTTGGTGTTCCCCTACCCCTTTGCTCGTGCGGTGTGATTCCCGTTGCGGCGTCACTGCGCAAACACGGATCCAGCAAAGGCGCCACAACCGCATTCCTGCTATCAACACCTCAGACCGGAGTTGACAGTATAATGGTTACATTAAGTCTGCTCGGCCCGGTTTTTGCTATATTCCGGCCTTTAGCCGCATTTATCACCGGACTATTCGGTGGTTCAATAATTGAAGCGCTTGAACCTGATAATGCTGACAACGGACAAATCGAACAATGCGCGGACGAATGCTGTTCACACACAAATCAAACAAATAAACTTCTCAAGGCTCTCAGGCACGGCTTTATAGTTTTGCCCAGAGACATTGCAAAACCTTTAATAATCGGACTTGTTATCGCGGGAATAATATCAGCCTTTGTGCCAGCGGGTTTTTTCGCGGAAACACTTGGAACAGGTATTCTTGCCATGTTTGTCATGATGCTATTAGGTATACCCGTCTATGTCTGCGCAACAGCTTCAGTTCCCATAGCCGCGGCAATGATTCTTAAGGGCGTGTCTCCAGGGGCGGCCATGGTTTTTCTTATGACCGGCCCGGCAACAAACGCGGCGGCAATTGCCACAATATGGAAGATGTTTGGAAAGCGAAGCGCCCTTATTTACCTTACTGTTGTCGCAATAACCGCGATGGTATCGGGATTTGCGCTCGACTATATTTTCCAAATCAACAATATAGTTCCGGGCAGAACAACCATGTGGATGCTGCCGGGCTGGATAAAAATTACCTCAGCCGTTATATTACTTGCCGTGCTGGGATACGCGTTGTTTGCAAAACACGGCAAAGAGAAAGAGAGGGATGAGGGCGGAAACCTGAAACCTGAGTGAAGGAGAGAAAATATCTCGCAAAGGAAGAATTTTAGACAGGATTAACAGGATTTACAGGATCTTTATTTAACGGAGGCAGATAACAAATAGTCTTGGAACTTGGGCATGCCTCGCCGGGGACGGCTATGTAAACCGCAGGAAGAATTTCGTTTCCTGAGTCTTCGAAGGATTCGAAAATTGGGTGGATAGCTTGCCTTGGATGCAAGGCGCCGCCGACTAAGCTGTATACGTATACGCGAGGAAGGCGGGAACGCTGCAGACAAGGTAAGATATACGCACAATTTTCGAACGAAATTCTTCCTGCATTCTTACAAAACAATGAAAACAACAAACAGCAAAGAACTTGAACGCAAATCATCGGCAGTAACACTGTCCGACATGGAGATGTTCATCTTCCCCGAACTCATGTACAGCCTCGTTCTCGCCAACATCATGTCGCCCCGGATCTGGCGCTGGCTGGACGACCCATGGTTCGCCGGCCTCGACAAAATGAAACCCTACAGACGCATCACCAGGCTGAAGCAGTATATAATGGATCATTACGCGTTCAACCTGGACCTGGACACCTGGGGCCTGACAACCAAAGAACGCGAACTCGAACGTTTCAAGGATTTCATCAGCCCGGAAATACTGGCTCAATCCAATGCTCTATTCGGATACGAAGGAGATAAATATTATTTTGATATAGACATAAGAACTCACTTCGGACTCGATAAATATGAAGGAAATATCATCCCCTACTGGAAGACGGAAACAGTCGAGGCAATGGACGCCTTTAAACATAAACCCAACTACCCTACCGGAGCAGGAGAATGTGTCTCACTTGCCACTCTCTACGCCGCCGCCCTGTTCGTTGTAGCCAAAATTCCACTGAAAAACATCTACTTGATGGCTACCCCTCTTCATTCGCAAAACTTCATAGATATTGATGATGGAATTTTGACAAACAACCGCAGGCTGGTAACAAAGAATATGTGGTTTAACGGCTCAGAGCTTTCCGCTCAAGCGCGACGCGCTCTCGAAAACGAACGTGTAACAATTGTTAACCATGAAACCGGTTGCGTTCATACTGTGTATAAAAACACTACTATTAACAAAAACGCCTATAACCATTTCTGCGGCAGATTAGGAAATTACCTGAAAGTCCGTCTTACCGATGAAATATTCGGCAACTTTCTCCGCTGTGTCAGCTCACTCCAGAAATGTTTTCAGGTCCAATGGCCGATCCATGGCACAAACCACTATATCCCGGCCGAACGGGTGTTCGCGTATGAACACAACAGCCCTTACAGACTGACTGATAATACCAGAGACAAACTGCTGGCAGATATTGACAACGAAGAATTCCGACCAACCCCCATACCCGATAGAATAACACTTAACGACCTGGAAGCATTTGTAAAAACCAACAAAATAGATCTGGACAATAAAGATGACATTGCGCTCCTGGGAGAACAATTCCAATCAGGCTGTCTTCATAAAGATAAAGTTATTGAAGGTTTACTTAAATTTTGTCAGGTAAAACCACAACTACCTGATCCTGAATCAAAAACATTCGTCTCCGATCAGGAGCCGCTGGGAATTGATCGGGATATGACCCGTACAGAAATAATCGAACGGCTCGCGGACATTCGTGACAACAACACTATGGCAGACATGGCTTTCTATGCTTACCGTGATCTTTCAAGAATTGAACCGGAACCTTTTCTCCTTGCCTCCATTCAGCGTAACCCTGCCTCTATTGAAGCAACAAAGAATATGCCGGAATCCGATATTCTTAACACAATAAACGAGATGCCCAACGAATCAATCTACGATGGACCACACCGACTCGCCCAGCCTGATGAAGTCTGGAACTACCGGCGGGGAGACGGCCTGGAAAAAGCCTTACTGCTGGCAAACATCTTAAAAAACAGGGACATCGAATGTTCCATAGAAATCAAAGCAGACCAAGCCGTACTGAATACAAACAAAGAAAAACACTCATTCCCAACAGGCAAAAACCTTAAAGAACAAATATGGAGTGTTTAAATCAGGCTATACTGAAAAAGTATTTTTCACGAAGGAAACAGGAAATAAGATTGAACATCCAATATCCAACAAGGAATATCCAATAACGAAGGGAAGAGATGCGATTTATAACACCGCCACATGGACTCTGTTGCAAAGATCATTGAAACGATGATGAAAAACGAGAGGCAATAGCCGAAGGCAAGCCGTTGGACATTGGGAATTCCTTGTTGGATATTGGGTGTTCTCTGTGTCCTCGGGCACTTGAGGCGGGATTGTGCGCCTGTGGAGTAGGCGACGGGTGTTTAAGCATAGACCAAATTAAATGTTGACATATACCCCCATGGGGTATATACTTGCTATATGAAAATGAAGAAGACAGGACACAAAACAAGACACGACGAAAACCTCGCCCGACTTGCGCGGATTGAAGGTCAGGTAAAAGGTATCCAGCGCATGGTTGAAGAAGGCGCCTATTGCGTTGACATCATAACGCAGATACAAGCCGCCCAATCAGCACTCGGCGCTGTTGGTAGAAAAATACTGGAAAAACATATAGACCACTGCGTTGTAGACACAATGAAAAGCAAATCAAAATCCGCTGCGAACAAAAAAATTGAAGAACTTATGAAAGTTCTTAAGCGCAGTTGTGGATAAGGAAACGTCATGAATAATCAGACCTCAACAGCAATCCCAATTATTCTAACAGCCTTCTTGTCTGGCTGTGCTTCGATATCGGAGAATACCGCTTTCCATGAATATGATAATATTAAGAACAAATTCTACAATAGTGCGTCGACGACTGCGGCACCTAAGTATCCTGATGAAAACAGTACTGTTGATAACTACATTAATCATGCGTTTCTGGTTAACCCTGAACTGAAAGCTGCATTCAATCGATGGAAAGCTTCACTGGAACAGGCGCGACAAGCTGGTTACCTGGACGATCCTTCGCTGACCTTTGAGAAGGCCATTGATGAGGTTGACCTGGATTATCGCGTTGCCATCTCTCAGAAAATTCCATGGTACGGCAAAAGAAGCCTACTCAAAAAAGCTAAAATCGCAGGCGCTGAAGAGGCTATGTATGAATTTGAGACTGTTAAACTTGAACTCTATATGAAGGTCGTAATGGCTTTCAACGAATACCAATACCTTGGCCGGGTCACCAGTGTGACAAGTGATAACTTAAAACTGCTGACAGACATGGAGGCGGCAGTACGGGCCAGGTATGAATCCGGCAAGGCAGAATTTTCCGACTTGATCAAAGTACAGGTCGAAATGGATAAGCTTAAAAATGAGCTCTCCACATTACAGGATCAGCGCCTGGTCAGATCCAACATGCTTGCTGCCCTTCTGGATCTGAAAATGGATAAAGCGCTTCCGTGGCCGAAAATGCAATTACTCGATCAAACTGATATACCTGACGATGTGCTGTTCGATATGCTTAGAGATCTCAACCCTGAGTTGAAGGCTATGGATTCCATGCTCGAGAAAAAAAAACTCTCTCTTGATCTTGCCAGGAAAACCGGGTGGCCTGATTTTGTTTTTGGCGCATCATGGATGGCAATGCCGGAGAACGATGCCGGGGAACATATGACGGATACCGGCTTGATGGCTGGAATAACTCTTCCAATCTGGAGGGGTAAATACAGTGCTGAAAGAAAAGAGGCCGAGGCCATGTATAAAGCAGTTTTCAACAAAAGAAAGGATTTAACAAATCGCTTAAAGGTCGAATTGCGGACGGCATTATTCAAGTCCAAAGATGCATTAAGACGTATCAAGCTATTTGAAGATTCTCTTCTTCCCAAGGCGAAGCAGGCCCTGGAAGTTACCCGGAAGGATTATGCTTCAGGAAAGGCCAATTTCATGAGTCTGATAGATGCACAGCGAACACTTCTTGAATTCACTGTGATGCATGTACGGGCATTGGCTGACAGAGAAATAGCTATAGCAGAAATAGGATGCTGCGTAGGCAAGTATCAAGCGCCAGGCGAATCAACAAAATAAAAGGAGATAAATAAGATGAAAACAGGATTAACTATAACAATATTGGCGACTCTACTTTTAGGCACTGCCGCGTACGCTAAAGAGGCTGAGGCAAAGAAGCCTGAACTGAAGCCGCAAACCACCTGCCCGGTCATGGGCGGCAAGATCGACAAGAAACAATACGTGGATCATGACGGCAAACGTATATATATCTGCTGCGCCGGTTGCCTTGCCCCGCTCAAGAAAGATCCGGCCAAGTATATCAAAAAACTGGAAGATGCTGGTGTAACACTTGCGAAAGTGCAGACAAAATGCCCGGTCATGGGCGGCAAGATCGATAAAAAACAATACGTGGATCATAATGGCAAACGTATATATATCTGCTGCGCCGGCTGCCTTACCCCACTCAAGAAAGATCCGGCCAAGTATATCAAAAAACTGGAAACAGAAGGCATCGCACTGGATGATGCACCGAAGCCCAAGAAATAAGAGAACAAGACGGAGGCTGAAGACCTCAAAGGCCATCAACACTGAAACACAGCCTGAGGGGAACGAAGTTTGAGCGAAAGGAAAACATGACATGAAAATATCATTGCGAGGGTTACTCGGACTTCAGACCAGGATGTGGGTTGTTGTGCTTGCGGCACTGTTGTTCGGGATAGGTGGTTTTGTCATACGCTCCCGACATGGCGGAGACATGCACGGTGAACACGGGACACATCAAGCAGATTCAGAGAAACAATCCCTGACGTGGACATGTTCCATGCATCCTCAAATCAAACAGCCTGAACCTGGTAAGTGCCCTCTTTGCGGCATGGACCTAATACCCTTAAAAACAGAGGCGGGAGACGATCTCGGCGAGCGAATGATGACCATGTCTGAGGCTGCAATGAAATTGGCAGAGGTCAGAACGCAACCTGCCGAACGGCGATTCGTAGATATCGAGATTCCTCTAATAGGAAAAATTGACTACGACGAGACCAGAGTGAAAACGATCAGCTCATGGGTTGACGGTCGTCTGGACAGACTATTCGTGGACTACACTGGTGTGCCGGTTAAGAAAGGTGAACATCTTGTTGAAATATACAGTCCTGAGCTGTATGCGGCGCAGGAAGAGCTCCTGCAGGCGATAAAGACGGAATCAGAGGTGCGCGGCAGTGATAGCGAATACATTAGAAAGAGTTCTTCTGACACAGTCGCCTCAGTTAGAGAAAAGCTGAGACTGCTGGGTTTGAAGGAAGAACAGATAGCCCAGATTGAGAAACAGAAGAAACCTACAGCACGCATTGAGATCACCGCCCCGATCGGCGGCATTGTCATTCACAAAAATGCCAAAGAAGGTATGTACGTCAAGACGGGTACTCCCATCTACACAGTAGCGGACCTGTCAAAGCTATGGGTTAAGCTTGACGCCTATGAGAGTGATCTTGCATGGATCAAATACGGCCAGGAAGTTGAAATTCGAACGGAGAGCTATGGCGACAAGATGTTCAAGGGCTGGATTTCATTTGTTGACCCGATCCTCAACCCGGAAACACGCACAGTTAAAGTTCGTGTGCTCGTGGATAACCCGAAGGGTCTGCTCCGACCCAACATGTTTGTAAGAGCTATAGTAAAGACTCAGGCAGGCGAGGAAGGCGCAGTCCTGACCTCAAATCTGGACGGAAAATGGATATGCCCAATGCATCCCGAAGTCGTGAAAGACAAAGCCAGTGCATGTACTGTCTGCGGCATGGATCTTGTAAAGGCAGAAACACTTGGATACGCCACTAAACAATCTGCAGAGCCGCCACTCATACTTCCAAGTTCTGCAGTGCTGATTACAGGCAAACGCGCTCTGGTATATGTGCGTCTCAAAAATAGAGACAAACCAACCTTTGAAGGACGTGAAGTTGAACTCGGTCCCCGTGCCGGAGACTTTTATATCATCCTGGCAGGTATTAACGAAGGGGACGATGTCGTAGTCAACGGCAATTTCAAAATCGACTCAGCACTCCAGCTTGTAGCCAAGCCAAGCATGATGAGTCCGGAAGGCGGCGTAGCGCCGCAAGCTCACCACGGCGAACATTCCATGCCGGCAATGAAACAGACTGCAGCGACTGAACAGCTTAACGTCCCCGATGCATTCAAGAACGGCATCACAGGTATTCTGAGAGCCTATTATGAAATTCAGAAGGCCCTTGCAGGAGATGATCCCGAAGAGGCCGGCACTTCGTCCAGGGAGCTGGCGGAAGCTGTAACGACAATTCAGTCCGAGGGACTTTCTGCACAAGCACAGGAAGTGTGGAAAGAGCAAAAGGCCCTGATAGACAAATCGGCGAAGACTGTTAGCTCAACCCAGGATATTCAAGAACAGCGCCAGACTCTGCCGTCACTTACCGTGGCCGTCGAAACGCTGGCGAGAACATTCGGACCCTTTCCTGATCTGTCGGTCAGAAAAGCATTCTGCCCTATGGCTTTCGATAACAAAGGCGCGTTCTGGCTCCAGGAGAACGAAACAATAGAAAATCCGTACTTTGGTGATGCCATGCTGCGGTGCGGCGAGATCAAGGATGTGCTCTCCACAACAAAGCCGGAAGGACATCAGCATGAAAAGCATTGATGAGCCTCTTGCCAGAAAAGAAGACGGCTTATTAGGGAAGGTAGTAGCATTTTGCCTTCAGAATAAGTTCGTTGTTTTCCTACTTATTGCGGCTGCCATTCTTTGGGGTTTGACAACTGCACCATTCGACTGGAATATATCCTGGCTGCCAAGAGATCCGGACAGCCGTATGTTCGGCCCGGTACATGTCGATGCCATACCAGATATAGGAGAGAATCAACAGATTGTCTTTACCGAGTGGATGGGACGTTCTCCGCAGGATATAGAAGACCAGGTCACCTACCCTCTTACCTCTGCCCTTTTAGGCCTTCCCGGAGTTAAGACCGTACGCAGTTTCTCCATGTTTGGATTTTCTTCGATATATGTGATTTTCAACGAAGACATAGATTTCTATTGGTCGCGAACCAGGGTTCTGGAAAAACTAAGTTCTCTCCCCGCAGGAACACTACCCAAAGACATAAAACCAACTCTCGGTCCGGACGCAACGCCTTTGGGTCAAGTGTTCTGGTATACACTCGAAGGCATGGACAAGGACGGCAATCCCACCGGCGGGTGGGATCTTCACGAGCTCAGAAGCATTCAAGACTGGCAGATACGCTATGAATTGCTGGCTGTTCCAGGTGTTTCCGAAGTCGCATCTGTCGGCGGCTTTGTCCAGGAATATCAGGTGGATCTGGACCCTGATGCCATGCGGGCTCACAACGTAACGCTTCAACAGGTAGTCAAAGCTGTAAAGAGCTCCAATCTGGATGTCGGCGCCAGAACCATGGAGATCAACCGGGTAGAATACATTATTCGCGGATTGGGATTCGTCGAGACAATCACAGATATTGAGGATGCCGTCGTTAAGGCAACAGATAATGTCCCTATCCGAGTCGGGGATGTTGCACGAGTTGCATTGGGGCCCGCACTCAGACGTGGCGCTTTGGACAAAAGCGGCGCTGAAGCAGTCGGCGGTGTGGTGGTTGTCAGGTACGGAGCAAACCCCCTCGACGTCATAAAACGGGTTAAGGAGAAAATCTCACAGATTGCTTCCACACTGCCTGACAAGATGGTTAATGTTGGGCAAGCGGATGGAACTACAAAAGAAGTTTCTTCCAGGGTATCCTTAGTTCCTTTCTATGATCGTACGGGACTTATCTACGAAACACTGGGCACGCTGAACCAGGCACTTAGTGAAGAAATTCTCGTGACGATTATTGTTGTTGTGCTCATGCTCATGCACTTGCGCAGTTCCATTCTCATCTCCGGCCTGCTTCCTATGGCTGTCCTGATGTGTTTCATCGCCAT
>JBHORK010000047.1:0-18326 GCA_042565725.1 Verrucomicrobiota bacterium | reverse complement strand
CGAGGCTGAAGCAGTTCCTGAGGAGAAGCCGGCGTTGACCCTTTCAGATATTTCTATTTCTCAACCGGAACCAGAGCCGAAACCAGAACCGGCAACTGCAGATGTTGAAAAGGAAGAAGCTGCTGCGGATATTGATGCTGAAACAGATTTATTAGAAACCAAAGTAACTGAAACCGCTGAAGTTGTTTCCGGTGAGGTTCCGCCTATTACGTTTCCGTGTTCGTCGTGTCAACAGGCGGTTGAGGCGCCGGGTGAAATGGCCGGACAGGATGCTGAATGTCCGTTCTGCAGTGAAATTGTTAAAATTCCATTAGCAGAAGAATTGCCGAACATAATGGAGCCGGAGCCGCCCACTCCCGCAGTTGAACCGGAAATACCGACAAGCATAGTAGAGCCGAAAAAGCCTCAACCGGCAATTCAGCAACAGCCTTCGCCTAAGCTCCAGCCAAAACCTGTTTTAAATAATAATAGAACCCCATCAAATCATAGCGAGTTGAAGAAAACAATTCGTATTGATCTGCCGGACGAAATATTGAATCCAAAACTTGTAGAAAGAAAGACTGTATTTATTAAGCGAAAAAGTGAACATAAATAATTATGTGTCAAACCAGCCCTTTATCTGGAATTTAGGGCTTAAAAGGAAAGAAGGAAGGTGTTATATGAAACGTATATTGTTAACAGTGTTGGCGGTGGGATTTGTCTTGTCATTGACAGCTGGTGTTGCGGTTGCGAAGAAAAAAGAGGCGGGGGCAGCTGGAGGCGAAAAGAAAACAAAAGAAAAAGCGCCAACAATAACGGCAGTAGGCACAGTTGTAAAAGAAGACGCTAACTTCTTCCTGGTAAATGAAGCGGGCGAAAAAGCGTCTTTGAAAGAAAAGGTGGGGAAAAAGAAAAGCGCCGTAAACACCGCAGACTTTGTCGGCATGAAAGTATCTGCCACAGCTACCGGTGATTTAAAGAAATTTGCAAAGCTTAAGGTATCCTCTTTAAAGAAACTTGAGACAGAAAAGGAAGAAGAGGCAGAAGAACCAAAGAAAAAAGGAAAAAAGAATAAAACGAAATAGGTGGCTTAGGATCAATAAGCCTTGCCTGAAGGAGGTTGTTTAATGAAACGTATATTGTTAACAGTATTGGCGATGGGGTTTGTCTTATCATTGACACCTGTAGCTGTAGCTGGTCCGGGGTCAATGCCAGACGAATTAAAGAAAAAGGCAAAGCAAGAGAAAGAAAAACCCTTTAAGTTGAATGTAATATGTACGGTTGTTAAAGAAGATTCCAAGATCTGGCTGGTAAACAGCAAGGGTGAAAAAGTACTTTTGCAAGCCAGGATAGGGAAAAAGGGGAAAACTGTAAAAACAGAAGATTTTGTCGGCGCTAAGGTAGTAGCCTCGGTCACCGGCGATTTAAAGAATTTTACAAAGCTTGAAGTGTTATCTATGAGAAAGCTTATACCAGATGAGAAGAAGAAGATAACGGAGCAGTAGGCGGGTGAAAAGCACGAGCTTTTTCCAATACTCCACCACTCCAATACTCCATTGCTTCGTGGGGTAAATAGATTTTTTGGCGTTTGATTTATGTTACTATCATTGCTCTATTCAACAAAGCAAGTGGCTCTATGGATCCAAGACTCAGGGCAATTTTATTTCTTTTAAGTATTCCTTTCGCGATTCTTTTGTATTGGTTCGTAATTTCTGCTGTTCGCAAGGAAAGACGAAAAAAGATAATGAATCTAAAGTTTCCGGACGAATGGAAATCCATTCTTCAGAAAAACCTGCCGCCATACTCGAAGCTTACGGAATCAGTGCGCAGACAGCTTCACGGGTATATAAATATATTCCTGGCGGAGAAGAATTTTGAAGGATGCGGCGGATTGGAACTTAACGATGAAATACGTGTTACCATAGCCGCGCAGGCCTGCATGCTGCTGCTCAACAGAAAAACCCGTTATTACCCGCGTTTGCGTTCCGTGGTTGTCTATCCGCATACCTATGTCGCGCGTGGAGTAAACGGTCAAAAATCAGTACGGCTCGGCGAATCATGGAATGCGGGCATTGTTGTTCTTGCCTGGGATAGTGTTAAAAACGGAGCAATCAACTTCAATGACGGTCATAATGTCGCCTTTCATGAATTCGCGCATCAACTGGACCAGGAAGACGGGAACGCGGACGGCGCACCGATATTGGAAAGATTCTCCTGTTACGCATCCTGGGCACGGATTCTGAGTCAAGAATACAGAACTTTGCAAAAGAAAAGTCAGCGCGGGAAGAAAAGCACTATGGATAGATATGGCGCGACCAATCCGGCAGAATTCTTTGCCGTAGCAACAGAAACTTTTTTTGAGAAACCAAGACAACTTTCCTCAAAACATCCTGAACTTTATCAGGAATTAAAGCATTATTATCATCTCGACCCGCTGGAATGGGAAAATTAGTGACGCGGCGAAGGGGCGAAACGGGGAAGCAAGAGAGAAATGTGATAGGTTGTAGGTGTAAGGTTTTAGATAAGAGAAATGCGAAATACGCTTCACGAGATACCTTTCACGCGACAACAGACGATGGTTGCGTAAATTTATCCGGTAATATATAGTGAGGGTTTTCCAACAAATATAAGGAGACAAATATTATGTCGTTAGCAACATTATCACATGAACAGCAAATCGCGCTTACTGCCTTAATGAAAGCTATAGCCATGGCGAACGGAGTGATTTCGGAAGGTGAGGCAAGAGGGATAGCCAGAGTCGCGAAAGAACTGGGAGACGAAGTTTATCGCAGCCTGCTTGATGAAGCTGATAAACGATTCAAAGATATAGACGAACTCAAGAGGTTTCTTTCAGGTATAGAAGATACATCGGCCAGGAACCTGATTTATGGCACAGTATGGGAAGAATCTGTGGCTGATCCTGATATCAAGCATATAGAAAGTGATCTTCTGAATTGGCTGAAGACAACCTGGAACATCCAGGATAAGACGCAATAGGGGAAGGATTCAGGAGTCAGGGAAGAGGGGAGAATGAAACGGGGAAGCGGCGAGTGGAGTGTGAACATCGAAATACGAGATACGCTTCACGAAATACGAATCAATCAATGCATACCATATTCAGCGAGCCTGATGAGCCTATTGCCGGGAAGCGGTACATCTATGACCAGATAATGGATTGGGTTCTGCTTAAGAAAAAACTTTGTTTCTCCGAAATGACGAATATTTCGCAGCCGGTTCAAGCTGATCTGGAAAAGAAATACACACTTAATACTTTATCAGTTGCCGACATTCAGGCTGATTCCGATGATATAACAAAATTTCTTTTTGTGTTACGTGGTTCAAAACCGGAAGTAAAAGTAGAAAGTGTTTTTATACCGGGCAGAGGGCGGATAACCGCGTGTCTTTCAACCCAGTCAGGTTGTGCCTGCGGGTGTGTGTTTTGCGCCACGGGTCAAGTGGGGCCGGGCCGAAACCTGCATTTCTCGGAAATCATACTGCAGTTGCTGAACATGGAAAAGAAACAGGAAAAACGCGTCAGCCATATAGTTCTTATGGGAATGGGCGAGCCTCTGCATAATTATCAGCAGGTAGTAAAAACAATTGAATTTCTTGAAAAAAGCAAACTTAGAATCAGCGCTAGAAGAATTACTTTGTCGACAATAGGGCTGCCCGCCCAAATAAGAAAACTGACAGATGACGGAGTTCGCGTCGAACTGGCGGTCTCTCTGCACAGCGCAATAGAAGAAAAACGAAAAAAATTAATTCCATATAAAGGGTTATCTTCAATTGATGAGTTAATGAAGGCAGTGGATTATTTTTACATAAAAACAAAACGTTTGCCCACTTTTGAATATGTCATGATCAAAGATTTGAACGATAGACAGGAGGACATTAAAGCGTTAGCGGAGCTTTTAAAACATCGGCCATGTAAAGTTAACCTGATCGCTATGAATGGAAAAATAAATGGGCATGAGTCACCCGCGAAAAAAGTTGCGGAGGAATTCTGTTCAAGTTTGAATAAGAAGGGTATCAAAACCACAATCCGCAGAAGTGCCGGAAGCGGCATTAATGCGGCATGCGGCCAGTTAAGAGGAAAAATTAGACAAGATCAACAGGATTGACAGGATAAGGGAAGGTGCGGATTCTTGATATTATCCGCCCGCCAACCGGCGGGTGGCTTTTTGATCTTGTAGATCCTGTTAATCCTGTCTAAATAAAAATATAAATGAAACAGATTAAACATATAATATGGGATTGGAACGGAACGCTTTATGATGATATCCCGGCATGCGTAGAAACGCTTAATGCAATCATGAAAAAGCGGAACATGTCTCCGATAGATATTCAGCGCTACAAGAAGCTGTTCGAATTTCCTGTAAGAAAATACTATGAAAAACTGGGTTTCGATTTCGCCAAAGAAGACTGGGATGATATGGCCCATGAATTCATGGATATTTATCTGGAAAAATCACGCGGATGTTCTTTGCGCCGCAATATATTTACTGTTCTGGAATCATTGCAGAAGCGTGGTATCCCAATGTCAGTACTTTCGGCCCTTGAAGAATCGCTTCTAAATAAGATACTTGCGGAAAAAGGAATTATACAATTTTTTGAAAACATAAAAGGGCTCTCCAACATCTACGCGGAATCAAAGCTTGATGCGGGCAGGGAACTTATACCTCGTCTTTCCGTTCAGCCTGAACAAATAATTATGATCGGCGATACTGATCATGACTTTGATATTGCTCAGGAGCTCGGGTGTCAGTGTCTGCTTCTCGCGGGTGGGCATCAGGCGGATGAGCGGATCGAACAGTGCGGTTGTCAGGTAGTATACGACATTACTACTATAGAAAATAGGCTCTAATGTCTTGAAGGAGGTTGGAAAATCTCATTTGGTCGGGGCGGTGAGATTCGAACTCACGACATCCAGCTCCCAAAGGTTATGAAAAGCAATTTTACCATGCCTTCCCCTTAGTTATAAACGTCTGTATACCAAGAAGTTACGAAAGGATTTGCAACGGTCTCAAATATGCTAAAAATCTCCTGGGACACTATGGGAACTCATGGGTCTAGCATAGTTTAGCATAGTGCTATCACTGTGAAATTTCAGAAGACCAGGCCATCATGAAGCTCTTTCAAGAACTCTTGCACAGGCAGTACGTCTATGTTATCAAAATGATATCTTCTATCCCCACGGTAAACACCTATCATCCTGTCAACCCCGATACTTTTACCGGAAGCCATGTCTCGCAATGGTCGTTCCCATTTTCGATGCCAGCGTTCGGAATGTTTAACTTCGATGCAAACTATGTGTGCGTTCTTGCCCGGCTGCCGCTTTTGAGTCTCAATAACAAAATCTATTTCTACACCAGCGGCAGTTCGATAATAAGAAATTGTTCTATGACTGCCTGATGTGGCGTTTCTGACTCGAAGCTCATGATAGAGCAATGTCTCAAGCGCAGTTCCTCGCCAGTCGGAAGCCAATGGGTCTCTTAGCAGCCCTGCGCAAGCTCTTGCCACCCCTGGGTCCAGCCAATAGAACTTGGGTCGACTTGCTTCACGTACTTTTAGACCTGGTTTATACGCGGGCAACATAAAGCCTAGCAGAGTATCGCTGAGCAACTCAAAATAACCATCAACGGTTGTTCTGGGCACCTGTGCTTCACGAGCGATATTTTCTGTGTTCAGCACTTGTCCGTTCATTATCCCTGCCACTGCCAGAAACCGCACAAAGGGAGCAAAATTTCTAACGGCGCCCTCTTCCTTGATCTCCTCGCGAAGATATGTATCGACATAGGCGTTGAGGACTTCAGGGCCGAGTGATGACTTTCCGTGAACGACAGGCAGAAGCCCCCAGTTTATAGACTCCTCAAGATTAAAATGTTCTCCCAGCTCTGCGGAACAGAACGGTTCCATATTAATAGTTAAAGCTCTTCCCGCCAGCAGGTCGGCACCACCTCGCTTCAGTTTTCTTGCGGATGATCCGCATAAAGCAAATCTCCAGTCATTCTTTTCCATTAAACGATGAACTTCATCCAGAAGAGCAGGGATTTTCTGGACTTCATCCAGCACGATCCACTGACCTGGCTTTGGATTCCCAACGATCGACTCCAGGCGATGAGGCTCTGCTGTCAATTCAAGTTGTAACGATGTATCCAGAATATCCAGATATACAGCACCAGGCAGTGATTGGTGCAACCAGGTGCTTTTTCCTGTCCCTCTTGCTCCGAACAGGAAGAAAGAATGATCCGGAACCTTGAGAAGACGTTTTATATTCTTACTTTTCATGACCGTATAATTGCATATGCAGCATAGAAAAGCAATGCATTTCTACGTCAGACATGTAATATTACTATTTCAAGAAGCCGTTTTCTTCAATCCCTGTCGCATTTTAAGCTCAATACGCTCCTTTAAGCGTTTTGGAGAAACCACCTGCACATCAGGCTGCCATGATAGTATCCACCTGACCAGCTCTTTCCATCCCGTAGTCTCAAATTGCATTTCCAGGCTTCCATCACGGCGTCGCTTCATCTTTTGTGTGGGATGCCATACCCGTTCTTCTATGTAAGTTGCAATCTTTGCGTCAAAAAGAAGGCTTACTTTGAATGGCTTCTCACCACGGCTGATTCCAAAGGCGTCCTTGATGTGCTGTTCCGCATCAAACTCATAATCCACCTTAAACATTTTGCCTGTACCGTTGATCTTCTTGATACGGGATATCGCAAAAGTTGACCACGGTTTCTCATTATCTTCCCGCCGAGCCAGAACGTACCAATTTCCGTGATAGGCAAAGAGATGGTACGGGTCAACCACATATGTCTTTGTCTCGCCATTGAATTTCCGGTATTTCATGCTGACCTGTTCTGATCGGCTTGTGTACTTTGCCACATCCGCCCATAGTTCTGGATCCAGGAGAACATGATCTTCTGTAATTACTGACAGGTTCTCAGTCAGGCCCTCGATATCCATAGAGACTGTTCCTTCCAGCGATTCCTCAATCTTTGACAATGTGGAGCGCATGTCCATTTCTAAAGGCGTGCCTTCAAAAGCACCCAGTAGTTTACGGGCAATTGAGAAACTGAAGACCTCTTTTCGGCTGAGCCGGACCGGCGGCAATGAACAGGAATCATCTGTCAGAAGATATCCTTTCCGGGACTCATCATACTCGATAGGTGCATTCTCTTCGTCCCGCAGAAAATCCAAATCACGGGCCACAGTACGACGTGAAACACCTAGTTCCTCTTTGAAATCTGAGCTGTTTGCCAGGTATCCGCTTTGCGTGCCTTCCCGGACCATCTCCAGAACGCGCCTGATCCGGTAATACTGCGGTCGTGATTTTGTTTTCATTATTTTTCCACCTGTGCCGTTAGATGGCACAGGTCCTTTTATACAATTGTCGGCATGGTGGATCAAGTATATCGTCCAAGACTGCCGCAATTATCGCCGCTGTGGAAATGCCTATGCCGGCACTTCTACGACTTTGTGCAGTCATATCCTGATGCATACGAAAAGAAATATGGCTTCCTGAAACCGGCTGTTGAAGAGGTGGTGGACAAATACCTGGACTGCGGTGACCTTAGCAAAGGCTTTGCCCGGCTTCATTGTGATAAATGCAACAAGGACTACCTGCTGGCGTTTTCATGTAAGGGACGCTGGTTCTGTCCGTCATGTCACCAGAAGAAAGTGCTCTTATTCGGCGAGTTCATCACGGATTCAGTTGCCCACCCCTTGCCACACCGTCAGTACGTCTTCAGCCTGCCCATAATGCTGCGCATCTATTTCCGGAATAATCGTTGGCTTCTTAAACAACTGTGCAAGATAGCCAACGAATGCCTGCTTGAATTCCTGCGGCAGGTAACACACAAGTCTGACGGTCAGCTCGGCATGGTAATGACCATCCATACCTTCGGTGAATACATGGGCTTTAACTGCCATCTACACGCTCTGGTAGCAGATGGCCTGTTCAGTCAGAACGGCATGTTTTACGTTGCGCTGAAGGTCAGCACCAAGCCCTTGGAACAGATGTTCCGGGTGCGGGTCATCAAAATGCTGGTTGATGAAGGCCTGCTTGCGGAGGAACTGGCGCGCAAGCTTCTGAAATGGAAACACAGTGGATTCAGCGTGTATAACGGAAAGCCGATCAAGCGTAATGACAGCGACGGCCTTAAACGTGTCGCTCAATACATCATTCGCAACCCCTTCTCCGAACAGAAGATGACATATAACGAGGCGAACGGGACCGTCATCTACCGATCGCGGATGCACGCGAAGACCAAGCGCAATTTTGAGATATTCTCGGCCGAGGACTTTATTGCTGCCATTACGCAGCATATACCGGAAAAAGGGTTTCAGATGGTTCGGTACTACGGCTGGTACTCAAACCGCGCCAGGGGCGAGCGTGCCAAGAAACAGGCGGAAGTGGCCGAACCTGAGAATCCGGCCGAGGCCGAGGTAATAGACGTCTCAGACTACCAGCCCAGGCGACTGCCTTCGAAAAAGTGGCGTGAGCTCATAAAACAGGTATGGGAGGTCGATCCGTTTGATTGTCCGCGGTGCGGTTCTGAAATGAGAATGGTCGCGCTGATTGATGATAATGAGGTTATAGAGAAGATCCTGCGCCATCTCAACCTGTGGCCGGAAAATTCTCTGCCGGCGCGGGCACCACCCAAGCCGGTTATGCAGGACTATATACTTGAACCATTCTTCGATGATTATCCTGATTACGATGAAGCCGCCGCAGGATGACAGATGGGTTGCGCCTGCAAATGGCCTTGAGGCCGGCATTTCTGAGCAATTCTAGATTACAATCATTATCTCCGCTGCGAACCGGCCTTTTCCTCCTTGATATCTTTCCACTGCGTATCTATTATTGGCGCATCAGGTGAGTTTTATTGTTAATCGAGGGTAATGTGATTAATGATGCTAAAAGCAAATTCCTATCAGTTAATCTGCGTTCATCTGTGTTTATCTAGTCCGGCGAAGCCGGACGGGCGGGCAGTTTCCTGTTTTCTTCAGCATTGGCTAAATAGTTCTTAACGAATAGCGCCAGTATGCGTCCGGGACGGAGTTCATAGTATTCCATCTGATATCGGCTTGGTGTTTCTGGATAGAATATTTCCTTTATGTCAGGGGAGGCGATTATTATTGCCGGTTCAACTCCTTCCGGAAGATCGTCCGTGTTGGTCCAATAACCGACTTTCGTGAATTTGCGCAGGTACCAGGGCAAAGGCCACATGTCTTCTGTCGGAGCAATAACTTCTATAAACATGTTGCGCCCGCGCGGATGGATGTCGGCAATGTCTTCTATTCTCTGAATAAGCTTAAGAAAATCTTTGCTTGTCTGAACATAAGCGTATGGATTCCGTTTATCCGCGGGGTATTTATAATTTGCCAGACAGGTCTGATAAATAAGATGCGATACACCTGCCGCGAGCAAGATGCCAACGAGAATTCGGGCTTTATCAGTCTTCAGCATTTTAAACAGCACAACAGCGCCGATACCTGCCAGTATTATTAATCCATGCAGGAGTGACAGCATTGACCATGGTGTTTTGTAGGGAATCACCGAATAAGCCAGAATCATGATTATCGTATAAAGTGCAAAGAATCGGTGTAGACCGCGGGCGGGTAGTTGATCGGATCGCGGAATCCAGGCTGTAACAAAGCCTGCCAGAGCGAGCACAAGAATAAATGCTTCGCTCCAGATCAAGCCGCCCGAATCTTTTACAAAAGTAAGTATCTGAAGATAATAATACCATGGGGGGAGCTCTGTTAATTCGTCTCCTCCCGCTCTGCCGAGATAGATCATATACGTTTTAATAGAATCTATCGCCCCCTGCCAATTAGTGAAGAAAGATGAGTAGAACAAAACAGAAACCACAACAGCTGTTCCCAAAGCCGCCGCAACATGCCAAACCACCTTTGACTCCTGACTCCTGACTCCTGACTCCTGACTCCTGCTTCCGAGCATAGCGAGGAAGATTGCCCCATAGGCTATAACGCATGTTTCTTTTGTGGCATGCATCAGACCTATAAACAATCCGGTTATAATGGCCCGGAACGCAGATGGCTTTTTAAGATATCGCCAGCCGGCGGCAATTGTTCCGAACGTAAAAAAAACCAGCAGTGTTTCCTGTATGTAAAAACGATTATAATACGCCATTGCAGACGAGACAGCTGTTAACACGGCAGTCGCTATTGTCGCGGGTCGGCCCAGCCCGTCATGGACAAGATATAAAAGAAGTATAAGCCCGACCCCGAATATTACGGGCAGAAGCCGAAAGGAAAATTCGGTTGTATTCGCAAAAATTGAGCCTGCTGTAAGCCGTATGATCGGTAATGAAAAATAGTACAGGGTAGGGCCATGATGTTCATGGGGATCGTAACGATACTCTCCGGTTTCCAGGAGCAAACCGGTTCGGACTGCCTGGTTTGCCTCATCATGATGCATGGGGCGTTGACCCAGATCAAAGAGACGAAACGCCAATGCCGCAAAGGCTATTACCAGCAGGCAAAAGCCATATGCCGTAGATTTTTTCATTTTGCGGGTTTGCCGTATACTTCGACTTCGGTATAGTGATTCATATCGCTTGATGTGCAGCCGTTGCTGTAAAGACGAATATATCTGGCTTTGATACCCTTCGTGTCGATCAGTTTTCCTTCATTTGTTTCTATCCACTCTTTATCTTTTCCCGCGCCCAGACCGGACGAATTGTTATGATCGTTATTAAACACGGTTTTAACGTTTTTAATAAAATCAGGATCATTAGAAACCTGAACCACAACGTCTCGATACACACATGCCTCACTGTGATAATGCCAGATGAGAATAGCATAGATACCGTATGAAGCTTCCAGATCTATCTGAACGTATTGTTTGCCGGGCGCCAATTCAACATAACAGCCATCGGCTGCTTCTTTGTCTCCATCGGTAACAAGATCCAGCTCTCCTATGATAGGGTATGAATCACTGCTGATAACTTTTTTACCGGCCGCTACATTTTTGGTCCCTTTAGGCACAAGAAAAGCTTTGCGCATTTTTCCTATGTTGGCCGTATCCAGATTGTCGGACTTAAGCTTTTTAGGAGTGCCGGCAAACATAGCTTTCGGCAGGTCTATTTTCAATTCCACCATATCTTCCGCATATGTCACGCATGACAACGCAAGACAAACAACTATTACTCCAGCGAATATCGTTTTAAATGATTGTTTTTGCATTATATATTTCCTCCAGATTATTTGTTTACTTTAAAGAGTTTCCATTAAAGAAACACCACTTTTACATTATAATTGACAGATTAGCGACGTAAAAAGAGGAATTTCATAAAGAATAATCCATTCGGCAGGGAATTTTTATTCCTCAAGTCTCTCTATTAGAGATTTGGCCGTTTTTTTAATATAATTATCTTTGGTAGTTTTCGCTATCCGCGAAATACTTTCTAAAAAACTTCGGTCCTTATCTCCAATTATCAGCAGAACATTCATAGCATGCAAACCTACTTTCGGGTTTTTATTCTTCACCTCCGCATACAGCACGGACAAAGCACTCTCAGTTTCGCCCAACCCGAAAAGCGCTTCCGATGCCGCGATTCGAACATCCGCGGAAGTATCTTGAAGAAGTTTCTTTAGCGACGGCAATGCCGCGCGCGCTTTCTCGCCCATGATCACACAGCTCGTAGCTGCCCAGTAACGCACGGACGCGCACTTATCCGATAAACGGTTGATTAGTTCAGGCAGCTTTGATTCGTCACCATCCGTTGCTGTTTCGGCTGTTTCAATAACACGATCAAACGGATACCCTGTATTACGTATATATTCAAAAATGTTTTCTTTTTCAGCAAGATTCACCATTTCACCTTCCGGAATAAAACCTGCATCACGAATTTCTCTGACCCACCTCATGTTAGCCTTTCGCATCCGCTCCAAGACATCCTTAAGACCCGGATCATCAGCCAGGTTATTGATTTCGTGCGGATCTACAGTGACATCATAGAGTTCTTCCGCTGGTTTAGGGCCCCAAAAGATGCTTTGTGCCGGATTGCATTTACCTGTTCTAAACGCTCTTTCCCAGGACCGCATGGATGGCGCTTTCCAGAGATATTCCAGTCTGAGCCCATAAATACGATGCGGCATGTAATTGCGGATATATCTATATTTCTTGTCTCGAACCGAGCGCACCATATCATAGCGTTCGTCCATACGGCCGCGGAACATATACGCATAATCCCGTGACTTTGCCTGCCGATCTCCAAGAAAAGCTTTACCCTGTATATAGGCAGGAATATTAACACCAGCCAGGCTTAATAACGTTGGCGCAAGATCAACAAAACTTATGATGCGGTCTGTACGCGTTCCCGGCTTGCCCGAAGCTAGATGTTGATATTTCTTCGGGAAGCGTACTATAAAAGGAACATGTGTTCCTGAATCATAAAGAAACCGTTTGCTGCGCCCGACTACCCCGCCATGATCAGAGTAATAAAAAACAATCGTATCCTCAGCCAAACCATCTTTTTCCAGCTGATCAAGGATTTTACCAACCCTCGAATCCATTGCGGTTACCTGGTCGTAATACTGGGCCCAGTCATGCCGCATCTCCGGGGTGTCTGGATGATAGGGTGGTAGCGGAACTTTTGCAGTGTCATGTATAGTTTTCGGTGAAGTCTTATGAATAGAGCTCTCATGAGAAATAGTTATGTTTTCAACATGGAAAAACGGCTGACCGGATTTACGGTTCTTATAAGTGCCTTTATCCCAGTGCGATTTATCATTAGTCTTAAAATTATAGTCTGTCTTCCCCGGATTGGTGCAATAGTAACCTGCCTGACGAAGGTAATAAGGATATGGTCTTACAGAATCTGGTATTTCATAGCGGCTGCGCATATGATGGGTACCCATGGAACATGCGTACATGCCCGTGAGAATAGTAAACCTGGTAGGAGCACAGACAGGTGCATTTGCAAGAGCATTCTCATAAAGAACACCTTCTGACGCTAATTTATCCAAAGCGGGGGTTGTGGCAAATTTATCACCGTAACAGCCCAGGAGCGGACTATTGTCCTCACTCGTAATCCATAGAATATTAGGGCGATCTTTTCTTTCATCATCGGCAAAAGCCGTTGGAGTCAACCCTGTCAGAATAGATGCAGTTCCCATGACTCGCAAAAAACTTCTGCGTGTGTATACATTTTTCATGTATTTTTTGACCGCAGATTATGCGGAGCAAGCATTATTTCTAAAACTTTTATTTTGTAATGAATGGTTATGCTTTAGCTTCAGTCTCGCCCAGCTTTGTTTTATCACGGAAAGAGATAAAGAACAGAACAGTAACGGCCAGCGCGAAAAACGCAAAAAAGCTCCAGAATGGCTGCCATGCAAATTCTGTGCCTTCGGCTGCGTCTTTCATCAAATGCGCGCTTACGACAGGGAAAAACTTGTTTCCGATAAACATTCCTGCTCCATACGTCAGCAGGGCAATAAGACCCTGCGCGCTGGCACGAATCTCGCGGGGCGCAACTTTATCCGTATATATCTGTCCTGTTACAAAGAAGAAATCATAACAGATACCATGAAGAATAACTCCCAGCAGAAGCATCCATTTCGTATCCATTCCATAAGCAAACAGAAAATATCGTCCAACCCAGGCGGCCATACCGCCCAGCAATATCGCTTTAACTCCGAATCTCACGAGGAAAAAAGGCAATAATATCATGAAAAGAATTTCGGACATCTGTCCGAAACTCATGACAAGTTCGGAATTACCGATCCCGGCGATGGCTAGATAATCATTGGCCCGCGCGTAGTACACGGCCAATGGGATGCAGAGCACAACGGAACATATCGCAAAAGCCGCGAACGAACGGTTTTTGAACATTCCCGCGGCATCCAGTCCGATCATTTTGCCAATGCTGACTTTCGCGCCTTTCGCTTTAGGTGGCGAATCCGGCAGAAAGAAAGAATAAATTCCTAATAAAATGGACGCCCCTGAAGCAAGAAGGAACGGAAGCTGTGTCATGCCCGCGTCCGGTTTGCCTGTAACCGCATGAACGGGGCAAGTGAATAATTTAGGTAAAACAGCTCCGACGACAACACACGCAACAATCCAGCCAATAGTTCCCCATACCCGAATTGCAGGGAATTGTTTGTCCGGATGTTTCATCTGGTCAAAAGATACGGAGTTAACCAGGCCCAATGTAGGCATATAACAAACCGAATAGCCCAGCATCAGCCCGACAAATCCACCGGTGTGAAAAGAACCGGGAACAGTTGCTTTCGCGGCGAGATACAGCACTCCTCCGCCCAGGAGATGAAGAACGCCAAGAACTTTCTGGCCCGAGAAAAAACGGTCCGCAATAAGCCCGCCGATAAAAGCAGCCAGAATTACTCCGATGGAATTTGTGGCGTAGGCGTTTCCGATAATACCGCCCACATCGTTTTCCGCAAGACCTTCGGCGAGCCCGCCGAAAATAATATATTTGCCCATAGGCACAAGATACGCGCCCCAGATAAAGAACTGCAGAAACATCATAACTGAGAGTTTTACATACATTGCGGTGGACAATTTTGATTTGTCATTCATGTGTTACATCTCCTTGTTTATACAGTTAATCGTTCGATTGCCGTGCTTATGTCTTCAGCCCGAGTATTGCCGGCTTCGCGCTCAATAGCTAATGCGCCATTAAACCCGATTTCCTGCAATGTCTCAATAAATAAATGGCCTCCTGTTTCACCGTCTCCCCACGGTACCTCCGCGCCCCATGTTCCGGGCTTTTTAGTTCTCACAGCGTCTTTTATATGAACATGCTTTACCCAGGATGACAAAGCTTTTAGAGCATTCACAGGATTATCCTTATTGTAAAGAATCATATTGGCGGGGTCAAAGTTAATGCCAAGCGCAGGATGATTCATTTTTTCCATGAAATCCCGTAATTCCTCTGCGGATTCCTGGCCTGTTTCCATTAAAAGCATTACACCTTTTGCCTCTGCCGCGTCCGCGAGACACCTGATCCGATCATAAAACTTTTCGGCATACGAAGGATCTGTATGATCTATAAAGCCGGCATGGAAAGACAGATATTTTACGCCAAGCTCCCTTGTAACATCAATAGCGCCAAGGGCCAGGTCTAGATTTTGCTCCCAGCATTCATCAGGAGCAACACCACCCGTTTTCTTGATACTGTCCAGACTCGAGTAATCTTCACTCGGAAAATCGATCATTGTGCTGGTAATTGTCCAATCCTGTTTCCGCACAGCTTCCAGATATTCCTTACCGCCATCCTCCAGAGCTGGCCGAACGGCAAGATGTATATGATTCAACTCAAGCTGTTTCATTGCCTCCGCTACACCGGCAACATCCATTTGTAACGACCAACTGCATACGCCTATGGGCCAATCTTTGCATTTTTTCATAAACTTACCTTTCGGATTTTTGGACAGGATTAACAGGATCTACAGGATGAGAATTTCATCCGCTACTCTCTTATCCTGTCAATCTTGTTGATCCCGTCTAAATTCTTTCCCTCCGCCTACCCTCCGTAGCTACATGAACGAAGGATGGGTGGTTTTCTTAATCTTATTCTTTAAAGAATCGCGATCACAGTGTTTTTTGACACTGATTCTTTTTCCGCCAGAACTATCCGCACCGCATCACGGGCATCCTCAGGAGCTACTACGAGCTCTGCTGGTTCTTTGATTATTGTTTTGGCAAAATAATTTATTTCATGATTATATCCATCGCCTGCTTCAATCTCAGGGGTAAAAACCTCGCCCTCGCCGGGACAAACCCTGAATGCGGGATCACGGGTGCAATCATACACTATTGTCGCTTTCTCCAGCATAATGTTAAAACTCATTTCAAAGCCGAAAGAAGGAGTCATGGCCCACGAACCCTCCGCAATTATTGCCTTGCCGTCTTCATATAGATATTGCGTATTGATATAGTTCTGACCACCCACACTTGACACAGCACGTGGTACTCCGAATAAATATTGAATATAATCAGTGTCGTGAATATGCAGATCGAACTCAACCCCGCCACTACGTTTTTCATCTAAAAACCAATTATGCCCCCATGTCGGCGCAGAACCAAGGCGTCTGAATGTCGCGGCCAACACTTTTCCGTATTCACCGCTTTTCACAATCTCGCGTGCCTTTGCATATTCCGGCCAGAAACGAATACAATGCCCTATCTGCAGAATCTTTTTATTCTTTTTTG
The DNA here is from genome assembly GCA_042565725.1 of Verrucomicrobiota bacterium. Classification (GTDB taxonomy): domain Bacteria; phylum Verrucomicrobiota; class Kiritimatiellia; order UBA8416; family JBHORK01; genus JBHORK01. Next base: position 2,137 of record JBHORK010000047.1, on the reverse strand, counting down.
CGGCATCAATCATTCTGCCGCAATGCTCCAGAGTAAGCGCCATAGGTTTTTCACACAGCACATGCGCACCCGCGTTCAGAGCTTTGACAGAAAGATCCGCGTGAAGAAATGACGGTACAGTAATAGAAACAGCATCAAGTTCTTCCGTCTGCAGCATTTCTTCAAGATCTTTGTGGATACCTATGCCTGTAAGATCAATTGTTTCCGCCGCTCCATCAATGTTCCCGCCACTGCTTTCCTTAAGATTGTTCTCGTCAGGCTCGCAAATCGCAGTAATCTGCACATCATCAATACCTTTCCAGCATCGATAATGCATACGCCCCATAAAACCGAAACCGACTATGCCAATATTCATTATTTTATTTCCTTAATTCTTATATTACGAAATTCCACATGAGAGGCATGAGACAAAAAGCTTATATACCCTGTCTTGCAAAGGAGCCCGGGATGCTCTTTCCCATCCATTGTGCCATTTATCGAAGCCGCAGCAATATCTGCATCTACAATCGTCTCACCATTCAAAACAACTTTAATCTGATTCCCCCGCGCGCTTACTTCCTGAGCATTCCATTCTCCTACGGGTTTTAAATACCCACGTTTGGCAGGCACCACACCATAGATGGACCCGTGATACTGATAGGGTTTGAGTTTGCTGTATTTTTCAGCAGTATTATCCAGGATCTGAAGTTCCATGCCGGCATAGGCCGCATTACCCTCTGCCGGTGTCCGTATTCCCAGTCCGTTATTGGCGCCCGGTGTAAGCTTAAATTCAAAATGAAGAACAAAGTCGCTATACTCTTTTTCCGTTCGGAACGTACCTCTCCCTTTATCGCAAATAAGCACACCGTTTTCCACTTTATATCCTTTACGCTTAACAGCAGAGCCGGTCCAGCCGGTCAAGTCTTTCCCATTGAATAAAGAAGTAAAGCCTTTCTCTATCTCTGCAGAATTTCGGACTTGTTCTTTTGGCTCAATCTTTTTTTCAGACCGCCTTTGTTCAGGAGCAATGGCTATTATATGTTTCTCTGTCCTTTTTATATATTTATCGTCTGAAAGGTGCGGCAATGCTTCCTTTAATATTCCAGCCGTCTCGGAATCGGTCAGGCCCTTTTCTTTATTGTTCGCCGGACATGCAATATTCACGACAGTCAAAGCCGCTTCCCCCTGCAGGTCGGGGTCGGAAAGAAACGGAGCGACAAGATCAAGCGCGTTTTTTGTGCGGACATTCTTTAAGCCCGCCAATATGGTCTTTATATCGTCTTTTCTGTCTGTTATCTCCAACACATCTTTGTACATCTGAAATTTCTTTTCGGGCTCTATTTGGGACTTATCCGTTAAATCAACAAATCCGCGTAAAGCCAGGACCCTGTAAACCAGTTTTTCTTCTTTATTCTTAATGATGCTCAGCAGTGAGTTGCAGGCGCCCTCATCCGTCCAGCCGGCCAGCGCACGAATTGCAGCATCTCTATATTCATCGCCGCCGTTTTCAATCAAATCCTGAACCGCATTAATCGCGGCTTTCCCGCCGACCTGGGGTATAACGCGTAAAAGCAGAACCTTGTTTTTGCCCTCAGACGACTCCATACGGCTGATCAGTAAAGGCGCTATCTTCTCTCTGTTCTTTCCGCGCTTTGCAATTTTAACAATTGCCGACTGGGCCGCATATTTTTCTTTTCCGGAAGCAGCATTTACAAGACGGTCAAGCAGAACCTGTGCATTCTCATCGTCTCCAATGGATCCAAGCGCATTCAGTGCGGCAACACGAACATATTCAGACTGGTTCTCAAGTTGTGAAATAATTGCGGCTTTTTTGTCGTACGCCAATCGGGCCGAAAATATATCAAGAACAACAACCTGAGCAGTCGCGTTTAACGCAGGAAGCGCCTTGGAAAGACTATTCATTATTTCAGAATCACGCCATGACATCAGAATGCTTTTGGCCTCTGCAATATCATTTTTGTTATCTGTATTCAGAAACGATATCAAATCTTCCGTTGCATCATTTCCCGCAATCTGAACAAGCGCGGAAATAGCCGCGCATCGCACGGCAAAATCATTCTCCTGCAAGAGTTCTTTAATGGAAGGAAGAGCAGCTTTATCACCGCGTTTGCCCAGCATAAAAATAATTTCTTCTTTA
>JBHORK010000046.1:0-18709 GCA_042565725.1 Verrucomicrobiota bacterium | reverse complement strand
CCTCGAACAACGCCATGAAAAAAGGCTTCAGGAAATAACGGAAGAACTGTATGATTTACAGCAAACATTTTCGACAAATCAAGCTTTTGAGACGACATCGCAATAGCACCGACTGTGAAAATAATGTTTGATATATAGGAGAATAAAATGAAACGAATTATGTGTGTAGTCCTGGTGTTTTCTATTCCTTTTGCTTGTTTAGCGAAGAAACAGGGTGTGACTGGTATTAAAATTATAGAACAGGGGATATACGAATTTAAAATTATAAAACCGGCCACAGACTCACGGGCATCCGGAGGAAATGGACATATCACTAATGTTCCAATTTTGGTCCATCAGACCAATCAAGTGTGCGCTGTTATTGGCAATAGATTCGGCTTTTGCATGAAGATTGAAGGAGCGCCTGAAGGCAAAAAGATCGATTTTGTTGTCGTCACTGTCTATCCCGGTAAAGGCCTGAAGGATCCTGCACGCAACGTGACTTCCAAGCGCGAGCGAGGTACCGTTACACGCCCCATCGGCGCCCTTTTTTACGGCGGCTATGCTTTCGAACATGAATGGGAGCTTGTTCCTGGTGAATGGAAATTTGAAATCTGGCACGACTCTAAAAAGCATGCAGAAGTAAAGTTTATGGTGACAAAAGACTTAAATGTGCACGCCCCTGTTAAAGAAAAACAAGAGATTATTCGGAAGATGAAAGCCATTATCATTCCGGAAATGGATTTCAGACGGGCGGATATCCATGGCGTTATAGACATTCTTCAAAAAATCAGTAAAAGTGTTGAGAAAAACAATCGGGGTATCAATATGATTCTGAGCCCTGATATTCCTGTGCACACGCCTGCAGCAGTAGATCCGTTTGACCCATTTGCTGCCGATGTTGTTGATTCTGGAGAAGGCCAGATTCTTATTACAATATCTGCCCGGCAAATATCTCTATATGAAGCACTTAATATTGTATGTGACATGGGCGGTCTCCAGTGGAGTATAGGGAAAAGCGCAATTGTGATAAAACCAAAAGAAAAGAAAAAGATTGAATAGAATATTTATAATTATACTGATGATAGGTTTAGCGGGATGCGCGACCATTCCCAATGGCGGTTATCACGGTGACATCTCAAAACTTGGCACACCTGGCGATGTCCTTGCCACGATCAGGCTGGGGGAGGGGCTCCTGGTAGAAACGGCCCAGCTGGACAATAATCGTTCCGTTAACCTACAGATCAATAAGGAAAATGTTCCGGAAACGGATCCACTGTATTACGCGCGCACTCTCACTATCGGAAAGTTCAGCAAGATATTTGGCAGCGGTTTTACTAAACGCAAGAATCTCTATTACCAGAAGCGGATCTGGTACAATGGAAAAGATGTGTTTGAAATCGATGGCGACCGATATCTCGTCGAATGGCGTTGTAACTACAAGGACCCGCTGACTTACATTATTACCGACATGTACGTTATCATATTCCGGCGCCTGGGTGAAAAATCGGAATAATGCGAATTCCCGTTTTTCTTGTTGCTATATAATTTAAACGTGAATATGATTGGCGTTCACAAGTCGTAATATTGCGGGGTGGAGCAGCTTGGTAGCTCGTCAGGCTCATAACCTGAAGGTCCTTGGTTCAAATCCAAGCCCCGCTACCAACTTGGGAAGCGGATCAACGCCAAAAAAGATTTTTATCCAATTTCTAATCACACATCTCTATACTCCGCCCATAGCGCTTTTAAGCATTTGAATAGCTTTTTCTTCACGCTTGAATTTCGCTGGATCCGACTTCGTTTTCTTTTTTTTGCTGCCGCCCTTACCCCCTAACGTTTTCCCTGCCTTTAAAGGCTTGGTAAGAGTGTCATTATATGTCTTAGCACTTTTCTGCGCAGGAATGAGAGCTGCGTCTGCTTGGTTTCTTTTTAAAAACGTTCGTACACGCGCCATTTCTTTCTTTTTGATTCGATTTTGAGGAAAAGGATGCATCGATAATTTATCGTCCTCTTTCCATGCTGCTATGGTCAATCGAAGCGCCTTGATATATTTTTTGTTTTCAGCAGTAATACTGGAACTTTTTGCTTTTAATTCAGGGCCCGTCAGTACCGCATAGGACACCGTGTAATCGAAATCAGTTATTTTTACCAAATAAAAGGACTCCGCGTGGGCTCTACCCGCAATCATGCATAAGAATAGAATAACAACTAATATTCTTCTCATATAATATATCCTCCTAATTAACATATAACGCAAGCGATAGGATTTGTTACAAATTTTGTGTGTTTTGCCTACCAAGCAGACTTGTCCGCCGTAGCTCTCTGAGCGTAGGAGGAAGCCTCTTGACCACCATTACTCTTTCGTGAATTCCGCTTCACGAGATACAAGTTCTCCGTTATACTCCCGGCACATGAAAAATATAAGTTCAGAAATCGATGCGATCCGAAAAGATTGGGGCAATAAGCTTCTTATCCTCGGACACCACTACCAGCGGTCATCTGTCCTGAAACATGCTGATGAGCTTGGCGATTCTCTGGAACTTGCGCGTAAGGCAACTGCTCATCCGGAAGCGGAACGAATAATCTTTTGCGGCGTTCATTTTATGGCGGAATCCGCTGATATTCTGACCGGCCCCGATCAAGCCGTTTATATGCCTGAACCCTCAGCCGGCTGCCCCATGGCGGATATGGCCGATATGGAATCCGTGTCTAAGATCTGGGAACAACTTAATTCCGTTAGTAACGACTGGCTTCCTGTCGTGTATGTAAACAGCTCCGCTGAACTCAAGGCATGGTGCGGCAGGAACGGAGGCAGTACCTGCACATCGAGTAACGCGAAATCTGTTGTCAAATGGATCTTTTCTCAGAATAAACGCGCCTTTTTCCTGCCGGACGAACATCTGGGACGAAATACCGCCCATGATCTGGGACTGAGCGATGAAGAGATGCTCGTTTGCGACCCCAGATCTGAGAACTTCAGGTCTCCCGCCGTCGCCAAGGCTATGGCGGGCAGGCAGGTCTCAGCCCTCAGCCCTCAGAGCCTTGTGAAAACAAGACTCGTTGCCTGGAAAGGCTTTTGTATTGTGCATCTGGCATTTAATGCCGAACATGTCCGGAAAGTCAGGGAAAACCTGCCTGACGCGAAAATCGTTGTTCATCCGGAAGTGCCCAGAGAAGTTGTTCAAATGGTTGACGCGCATGGGTCGACTTCACAAATCATCAAGTACGTTGAATCCGCGCCGGATAACTCAACGATTGTGATAGGGACCGAACTGAACCTGATACAGCGTCTTGCCGAAGAACATAAGGACCGGCTGAGCATCAAAACGTTATCTCCGTCGGTATGCGCCAATATGTCGAAAACAAACGAAGCGAACCTGTTGGATCTGCTAACGAACTGGCCGGACCAGAATAAAATTAATGTGGCGGCTGCGATGGCAGGAGACGCGCGTAAAGCGCTCAGCAGAATGCTGGAATTATGAGGAGAAGAAAAGAATTTTTGACAGGATCAACAGGATTGACAGGATTAAAGAAAAGAGAAGAAACATCTGAATATTCGCTGAGGCGAATATATGAATATGTGAATTTTAAAAAAACTCAAACCCGTTTGTGGTTTTTCTTAATTCGCATATTTCAGGTCACGCACGCGTGACTCATAGGCTGTTTCTTCTTTTGCTTTCCCTTTTCTTTATTGTTTTCCCAAATTCTTTTCTTTCATCTGTGTATATCTGTGTTATCTAGTCCCGAGGTTGCGAGGGACGGGCGGGCAAACTCTCTTTCTTTTGTGCTTTCTGCGGTTAAATCTCCTTCTAAGCCCGCCTTAGCGGTAAACCATTCTTCTTCTTATATCCTGTAAATCCTGTTAATCCTGTCTAAAACTTTCTTCTTTGTGTTTTTTGTGCTTTTTGTGGTTAAATAATATTCTTAGTCTGTCTAATAAACGGGTGAAAGGGGCAAGCGCTAAGCATTTTCCTTATGACTTTTAAATTAACAGCTTCATTTGAGCCTGCCGGCGATCAGCCGAAGGCTATAAAGTCGCTTTGTCAAGGGCTCGATAAAGGTGAGCGGTTCCAGGTGCTTGAAGGCGTTACAGGCTCCGGCAAAACGTTCACCATGGCCAACGTCATAAAGCATGCTGAAAAACCAACGCTGGTCATTTCTCATAACAAAACACTTGCCGCCCAGCTCTATTCTGAACTGAAAGAGTTTTTCCCCGATAACGCGGTGGAATATTTTGTGAGCTATTACGATTACTATCAGCCGGAAGCGTATATACCGCAAACCGATACCTATATAGAAAAAGACGCTTCCATTAATAAAGAAATCGAGCGGCTCAGATTGTCGGCCACTAATTCATTACTTTGCAGGAATGACGTGATAATAGTGTCTTCCGTTTCATGTATTTATGGGCTCGGCTCACCCGAAGATTACATTGGTATGCTTGTTAAGATTGAAAGGGATAAACCCGTTGAACGCGACGCAATGCTGCGCGCTCTTGTGGATATCCAATACAGACGAAATGATTACGAACCCGAACCCGGCACATTCAGAGTGCGCGGTGATACGGTTGATATATTTCCGTCTTATTCCAAGAAGGGGGTACGCGTGGATTTCTTCGGTGACGAAGTTGAAAGAATACGTCAGATAGATTGTGTGAGCGGGAAGACAGAAGTAGATCTTGATAAAGCGTTGATTTCACCCGCTAAACATTTTGTTATGCCTCATGAAAAAATCAAGCCGGCAATAAAGCGTATTCATGTGGAGTTAGAAGAAAGAGTCAAATGGCTGGAAGGCGAAAACAAACTTCTTGAAGCTCAGCGGCTTCAGCAGAGAACGATGTACGACACAGAAATGATGAAAGAGATCGGCTACTGCTCGGGGATAGAGAATTACTCGCGGCATTTGAGCGCCAGAGCGGAAGGTGAACCGCCTGCCACGCTTATAGACTATTTCCCGGGCGAGTTTTTGACAATTATAGATGAATCGCATGTAACGATCCCGCAAGTGCGCGGTATGTATAACGGTGACCAGTCAAGGAAACAGGTGCTTGTCGATCATGGTTTCCGCCTCCCTTCAGCGAAAGATAACCGGCCACTCAATTTTAACGAATTTAAGGAAGCAACAGGGCAGATCATTTTTACTACCGCTACGCCCGGCCCGTTTGAACTGGAAGTCTCATCAGCGCCGATACGTCAGATTATTCGTCCTACCGGCCTGATAGATCCGCCGGTTGAGGTCCGTCCACTGGAAACTCAGATTGACGACCTTCTGGAAGAGGTCCGTGCTCATGCTGAACGACATGAGCGGGTTCTTGTTACAACACTCACCAAACGGACGGCGGAAGACCTTGCTGAATACCTGAGAAACTCCGGCTTGAGAGGGGAGTATCTTCACGCCGACATTAAAACTATTGATCGTGTTGATGTTCTGAAAAGGTTACGCGAAGGAGAGTTTGATTGTCTGGTAGGAATAAATCTGCTTCGGGAAGGGCTTGATCTTCCGGAAGTCGCGCTGGTCGCCATACTCGACGCGGACAAAGAAGGGTTCCTTCGTTCAGAGACAGCACTGGTCCAGGTCGCAGGCCGGACGGCGCGGCATGTAAACGGAAAAGTAATTCTATATGCCGATAAAATCACTGACTCCATGCGGAGAATGATGAAGGTAACAGAAGAACGCCGGACACAGCAGATGGAATACAATAAAAAACATAACATTACACCGCAAACCATCGAGAAACATATTCGATCCGGGCTGACCATAAAGTATGAGAGTACGGCGATAGAAAAGAAGATAGTGCGCGAAGACGGCGTTGATTATGACCTTCACAAGACCATAAACGAATTGGAACGTGAGATGCTGGAAGCAGCTGAAGCCCTGGAATTTGAACGCGCGGCGGTTCTGCGTGACGAGCTTTTGGAAATTAAACAACAAGAAAAAATAACGAATGACCCTGCTTCGCTCAAAGAGCTACGCAGGGCAGGCGAAACACCCAAATACCAAAGGAAATCCTAATAACTAAGGTCGAACATCCAGTTGCAGTTCTACAGACTGCCTATAGCGCTTTTAAACATTTCAATAGCTTTAGTTTCGAGAGCGAAAACTTCTTCAGCCTTTTTCTTCCGTTGAGCGGCTCTTGCTTTATCACCTTGCGAATTTTTCTTGTTTTTACTTCCGCCTCCCTTTTTACCTTTCTTTCCGCCTCCGCTTCCGCCTTTACCTAATAGTTTCTGAAGCTCTGGATTTCCTTGCCCGGCCGTTGACGGCCGGGCAAGCTCGGCATTCATTCTTTCAGCATATACTTGTATCTCGGTAAGAGCTTTATCTGCTTCTTCTCTCTTTACGAATGAGCGCACACGCGATATCTCTTTCTTTTTAAAACGCGATTGCGGAAAAGGTTTGTTCATTACTGTGGGGTCGTTCTTCCATGCTTCTTTGGCTAGCCGAAGCGCTTTAGTGTAATTTTTGTTTACGGCGGAAATGCTTGCGGTTCTTTCTCTTATTTCAGGAGCTGTCATTAACTCGTATGATATAATATTGTCAAAATCTGATATTTTTATTAGAAAAATCATCTCCGCGTTGACCCCGCTCGCAACCCCGCATAAGAATAAAATAATAACTAATAGTTTTTTCATCTTGCTTCTCCATTTATTAAGGTGTGCCGATATGTTATTCTACAAACTGCTCATAGCGTTCTTGAACATTTCAATAGCTTTAGTTTCAAGAGCGAAATTTTCTTCAGCCCATTTCTTTCGTTGAGCTGCTTTTTTTGCCTCAGCGGGTGATGCTTTCTTCTTCTTTCCACCTGATTTATCTTTATCATCTTCTTTGGTCGATGATGGCTGGTTAAGCTCAGCATTAGACTTTTCAGCACTTGCCTGCGCATTAGTAAGGGCCTCATCCGCTTGTTCTTTCTTTGTGAATGAGCGCACACGCGATAGTGCTTTCTTTTTAAAACGCGATTGAGGGAAAGGCTTTTTCGCCACTTCAGGGTCTTTCTTCCATGTTTCTTTGGCTATCCGAAGTGCCGCAGTGTATTTTCTATTCTCGGCGGAAATGGCTTTAGATTCTTCTCTTATTTCGGCACTTGTCATTATTTTGTATGATATAATATTGTCGAAATCCGATATTTTCACCAAAGAAACGGACTCTGCGTTGACCCCGCTCGCGACCCCGCATAAGAATAAAATAATAACTAATAATTTTCTCATCATGCTTCTTCCTTTAAGATTTAAATTGTAAAGACAGAAAAATGTCTCAACACACTTGCCAATTATAACACCCCTTTACTATGTATATAACGCATATGCGCCTTTTTGTTACTAATTATTTGATTTTAGGTTCTATGAATGCTTTTACATTAAATAAGCTCAAAATAGGATTTTACATCAATAGCGGTTTTTTATACTATTTCCACCGTAATCTTCAGGATCGGGTGATTCCGAACGCGCTGTTAAGCGGGTTTCGGGAAATTCCTGACCGGCGGTTAGAGCCCGCGACTCTCGTACCAGAGTAAAATTTGGTACGGGACTGACACGATGAAATCTCGTGGCCGACAGTAAAGTCTGGATGGGAGAAGATTTATCGGAACTGCGATTCATATCGTCAGCCCGAGAGATTCTTCTCTCGGGTTTTTTTTTGCGGAATTTTAGACAGGATCAACAAGATCAACAGGATATAAGAGGGTTTAAAATGTTTAATGATATTGAAGAAGTTGTAGAAGCCTTTAAACGCGGTGAAATGGTTATCATTGTGGATGACGAAAATCGCGAAAACGAGGGTGACCTCGTAATGGCGGCTGAAAAGATTACTGACAAGGCCGTGAATTTTATGGCTAAACATGGGCGCGGTCTTATCTGCGTTACCATGACACGGGAAGCGCTCGATAAATTAGGGCTTGCAAGAATGGCATCAAAAGGGAGCGGTGACGCGTTCAAGACGTCGTTCATGGAGTCTGTTGACGCGGCACGCGGAATAACTACAGGGATAAGCGCGCATGATCGGGCTGAAACAATACGCATTCTTGTTGATGATAAAAGTTCGGGATCGGATATTGTAAGTCCCGGTCACACTTTCCCGCTGGAAGCCAGGGAGGGCGGGGTTCTCCGCAGGGCAGGACATACGGAAGCATCTGTTGACCTGGCCATAATAGCCGGGCTTAAGCCGGCAGGTGTTATTTGTGAAATACTGCGCGATGACGGACATATGGCGCGCAGGACCGATCTTAGGGAATTTGCCGAAACTCATCATCTGAAAATGACGTCTATTGCCGAGCTTATCGCTTATCGTCATAAGAAAGATAAAATCGTTGAATTTGTTAGGGAAGTTGCTTTGCCGACCCGGCATGGAAAATTCAAATTGAAACTCTACAGATCAATCATGGATAACGAATATCATATGGCGTTGACTATGGGCGATATTAAGTCATGCGAAACAGTTCTTGTAAGAGTACATAGTCAGTGTTTGACCGGGGATGTGTTTGGTTCATTGCGGTGCGATTGTGGACATCAACTCAATACCGCGATGGAAATGGTGGGTCAAGAAGGGGTTGGAGCAATCCTGTACATGAGCCAGGAGGGCAGGGGGATAGGGATTGCTAATAAAATACACGCTTATGAATTACAGGAAAAAGGGATGGATACCGTTGAAGCAAATGAACATCTGGGTTTCAACGCGGACCTTCGTGATTACGGGGTAGGGGCCCAGATACTTTGCGACCTGGGCTTAAAAAAGATTCGGCTCATAACAAATAATCCCAGGAAAGTTATAGGGCTGGAAGGTTACGGACTGGAAATATCGGAGCGAATCCCGCTTGTGTGTGAACCTACGGAACACAGCGCTAAATATCTGGAAACTAAAAAAGAGAAGATGGGGCATCTGTTATAAGAAACAAGTAGTCAGAATTCAGGAGTCAGGAGTCAGAATGCCGGCGAGATACGAAATACGTTTCACTAGATACGAGATATGAAAGGAGATAAATATGAAGGAAATGTCGGGGCAACTATCGGGTAAAGGGTTGAAAATCGGTATAGCGGTTAGCCGTTTTAACGATTTTCTAACAAAACAGTTATTGAGCGGCGCAATTGATTGTCTGGTAAGACACGGTGCCAATGAAAACGATATAACCGTTGCCTGGGTTCCGGGCGCGAATGAGATACCTATGGCTGTTAAGAAAATGGCAGGTTCAGGTAAATACGATGCCTTGATAGGATTGGGCGCGGTTATACAAGGCGCTACACCGCATGCCGATCTGATCAATACGCAGGTATCCAGATCGCTGGCCGGTCTTTCGCTGGACGGTACACCGGTAATAAACGGTGTGGTTTGCGCGGGCAACCTGGAACAGGCAATTGAGAGATCAGGCACAAAGGCAGGCAATAAGGGATGGTATGCCGCGATTTCAGCCATCGAAATGGCAAACCTGTATAAAGAAATAGGATAATAACGAGATTTGGGATACGAGATGCGTTTCACAAAACACGAGATACTAGATACGTAATACGAAATACGCAATTCTATGACTATACGTAGAGATGCCAGAGAATGGGCGGTCCAACTGCTTTTTCAGTTAGACATGAACGCTGATACACTTGAAAAAGTGTTCAGTGATTTCTGGTCTGATAAGAAGCCGGACCCTGCCGCGCGCCAGTTTGCGGAAACTTTGGTTCGCGGTGTTCGTGAGAATCTCGACCAAATTGATGATGGGATCAGAAAACACAGTGACAAGTGGGATATCAAGAGAATAGGTGTTGTCGAACGAAATGTCATTAGGATGGCCATATGCGAAATGCTCTTCTGTGATGATATTCCGTTCAAAGTCTCAATAAATGAGGCGGTAGATATAACAAAATACTTCAGTAACAGTGAAGCGGGCAGATTCGTGAACGGCATACTTGATGAATTCAGGAAAGAAACGTTCAAGGATACTCCATCGCCACCCTTTGGGTAAAAAAATGGATCATCTTAATCTTACGAAATACTAGATACGTAATACGAAATACGTAGTACGAGGCACGCACACGATGAATGATAAGCATTGGATGCGAAAGGCGCTGGCATTAGCCCGGCGTGAGCGGGGCGGAACAGCTCCTAATCCTCCTGTTGGCGCGATACTGGTATGCGGCGGTAAGGAAATTGCCTCAGGCTCGCATCGTAAAGCGGGCGGACCGCACGCGGAAATAACAGCATTACAATCCGCCGGAGGGAAAACCAAAGGCGCTACATTGTATGTCTCACTTGAACCATGCAGTTCATATGGAAAAACAGGACCTTGTACAGATGCGATAATTAAGAGCGGTATAAAACGTGTTGTGGCCGCCGTCATGGATCCGAACCCACAGAACAGAGGAAAAGGATTCAAGGCCCTTAAGAAAGCAGGTCTGAAGGTTAAGAAAGGTGTTTGTGCTGAAGAAGCAGAGGAAATAATCGCGCCTTTCAGGAAATGGGTCATCAGTGGTAAGCCTTATCTGACTTTAAAACTTGGTATGACGCTGGACGGAAAAATAGCGGACGGCAAAAAAATGTCTAAATGGATAACATGTAAAGAATCACGCGCGGCTGTTAAAGCGCTCAGGCGCAAGGTTGATGGAATTATCGTTGGCAGTGGAACAGCGCGTATTGATGATCCTGAACTGCTTTGCGGCAATAACACGCGCCGAACGCCGTTTCGTATAATTCTGGATTCTGCCGGCAAAACTCCCGTCACTGCCCGTGTCCTGAATGATAAGCATGTGACCAGAACGATCATAGCTGTTACGAAACGATGTTCTTCAAGACGACGCAAAGTTTATATTGAAAAAGGCGCCACTGTATTGATGACGCCGCAAACGGCGGGGCATATCTCGCTTAAGGCGTTGATGAACAAGCTTGGTAAGAAAGGACTGCTCCACGTGCTTTGCGAAGGGGGAGGGGAGCTGGCCGAAGGATTAATCAGAGCGGGCCTTGTTGACGAATATATTTTCTTTATAGCCCCGAGAATTATCGGCGGCGCTGACAGTGTATCGGCCGTGCGCGGGAAAGGCTGGCCACTGGCAATGGCGCCTGAATTGAATTTTGCTGAGACTGCAAGAGTCGGGAAAGATTTAATGGTTAGAGCATTACCCGCTACTTAATAAAGTAAGAGGGAAGAATTTAGACGGGATCAACCCCGGTCATTCGACGGGGCGGGTAGGATTAACAGGATAAGGAAGAGAGAGTACCGCAACCGTACAACGATAAACGATTCGAGCGGCGCAACCGCAACCGTTAGACGAAAGCTGAACTATGTTTACGGGACTGATACAGAAAACCGGACGGCTGGAAAAGATCACCACCGCGCATGGCGCTGGGAGCATGACAATTTCATGCGCGTGGGATGATGAACCTCTGGCCGAAGGCGAAAGTGTGTGCGTGCAGGGCGCGTGTGTTACAGTTAGCCGGATTGGCGCCCGCGGTTTCGACTGCGATGTGCTTGATGAAACTTTCGCAAAGACAAATCTGGCGTCAAACAAAACAGGCGCATTGCTCAACCTTGAACGCGCGTTGCGGGCGTGTGACAGAATTGGCGGTCATTTTGTAACCGGTCATGTAGATGGAGTAGGGGAAGTGGTTTCGGTTGGCAGCAGCGGCAGTGATCGAGTGCTCAGTATCGAATGTTCCGACGACATGTTAAAGGGCATAATACTGAAAGGTTCGGTTGCCTGTAACGGGGTGAGTCTGACAGTAACAGAAGTTACCTCACGTCTATTTAAAGTGAACATAATACCATTCACATGGGAACATACCGCATTGCGCGAACTGAGCGCGGGCCAGACAATAAACATTGAGACCGATATGCTGGGGAAATACGTGCGACAATGCCTGGGTAATAACGCGGAAGATCCCGGCCTGGAAATGACAGACCTCCGCAACGCCGGATTCCTCTAGGAGGGACGCGTCGACCCTTCTCCGCTCAAAGAGCTTCTCAGGGCAAGCACGGCGATGGGGCGAAGAAGAAAACAAAGTTAACAAAGAGAGAAAAGTAACCGCCGACCTGTCCGCCGTAGCCTTGGCGAAGGCTGGATGGACGCCGATAAACGCAGATAAAGAGAAGAAGAATTTTAGACAGGATTAACAAGATCAACAGGATTGAGGAAAGAGAAGAAACAGCTTATGGGTCACGCATGCGTAACCTGAAATGCATGAATTGAGAAAAACCACAAACTCGTTTGAGTTTTTATCAATTCATGCATTTATATATTCGCTTCAGCGAATATTAAGCTGTTTCCTCTCTTTATTCTTCATCCGCGTTCATCGGCGGTTAATACATTCTTTCTTCTTATTCTTTTCGCGTATTTAGCGGGCTATTATTCTTTCCTTATCATGTAGATCATGTTTATCCTGTCTGAAATTTCTTACATTATTGCAATTACACATGATAATTGTGTAGTCTTGCGGAAGTGAAAAAGACTCTTTTAATTACGCTATTTCTGCTTATCGCAATCTTTCCGTCGTATTCCAGCGCCAAATCGCTCGGCAGTTATAAAACCATCTATGAATCCCATGCTGGTAAAATAGCGGAAAAGTATGTTGCCGATATGATGGATGCCTCGGATAAATATGAGCGGACTTTAAAGGCTATCGAAAATAAATTCCGAAACGATGGCGAATTGGATGGGCTCATAGCGTGTAAAAAAGAAATAGCCAGATTTGGTTCGGGAAAGGATGTTCCCGAGACAACGCCCGAAAAAACTCCCGCTCTAATTGCGCAAGCTCAGAAAATATATATAAAATCACGTTCGGCGACTTCCCGGGAGAAAGATCAGAGTCTTGCCGCGCTGACAAAGCAATATTGTAAAACGCTGGATATTCTGCTGAAAGAACTCGTCAGGCAGGACAAAATTAATGAAGCTTTAAAAGTTAAAAATGAAATCAAACGCGTGACAGCCCTCCTCGAGGAAATTGAATCCAGCGTTGAGTCTGTACCGGTGGTTAATTCGCCCAATAAGCGCAAGGCCCCTCCTTTGTTTGCCTTTAGAATGTCGGAGAGAACCAGGGCCGATGCCATTCAGCAACATGGTGGGAGTGCAAAGACCGAAGCAGCAGTCATGAGAGCGTTGCGTTGGCTGAAGTCTCAACAAAGCCCTGATGGTTTCTGGATGCCGGAAGAAAAAAAGGAAAACTGCACAGCGCTGACAAGCTTTGCTCTGCTTAGCTTTCTTGCGCATGGCGAGACTCCTGAATCTCCTGAATTCGGGGATACAGTGGATAAGGCCATCAACTGGCTGACCGCGCAGGCGACAGAAACGGGTCGTTTCCGGAATGGTGACAGCCATGAATATACTTTGCCAATTGCAGCTATTGCGCTTTGCGAAGCCTATGCCATTACAAAAAACCCTGAAACGCTCTCGGTGGTCAGCAAGAGCATTGAACTGATTATCCTGGGTCAGCATGCAAATGGGGGATGGGATTACAACTTAAAGCAGTCAGATCGTGATGACACATCTTATATGGCATGGTGTGCCCAGGCTCTGGCAACGGCCAAGGCAGCGGATTTACCGAATAAAGGCATCAAGAGGGCCATGAAAAATGCGATTAATGGTTTTAGGAAGAACTCCGATCCTAAAGGCGGTTTCGGCTATACTAAATCTGGTAGTAACGGTTCTTCCGGTTCGGGTACTCTGGGAATACAGGTAGTGGGTGGAGAAAGAGAAAATGAAACTCGTGAGGCGGTTAAATTTCTATCTACTCTCAGTGTCAACTGGAGCGAGCCTGAAAGAAGCTCCCCCTTATATCATTGGTATTCTATCAACCAGGCATTGTTTAATAATTCCAACAGGATGCTCTGGACACGCTGGAATCGCCAGATGTCATCTGAATTAATTAAAAGCCAGAAAATTCTTGCGGCAACGGGGGAGGGGGAAGAACTTGGCTATTGGACGAATGCAGGAAAGCCGGACCATTGTAAAGATCTTATATACAGCACAGCGCTCTGCACACTGATGCTGGAATCATACTACCGTTTTAACAGCAAAGCCTGGTAGGCAAGAGACAGAAAGCAGAAGGCAGGAGATCCAACCGAAAAACTTTCAGCACCCAGCCTCCACTCCACAGGCGCGCAAACCGGCCTTGAAGGCCTTGGAAAGAGCTTTTTAGAACGGTATGACATACTTTATTTTCTCCTTTCTACCTCTTGGGTTCTGAATTCTGAATCCTGACTTCTGGCTCCTCTTCTCACAAGATACATTGACATATTTAATTGAGTTATATATTGTGACAAAATTAAATTTTAAGGGTTAAGGGGCATTAAATGTCAGATATTGTAGAGAAACTTTTGATTGTACAGGAGCATGACTGCAGGATCCGTGATTTTGAAAAGGAACTAAAAGATATTCCCGCGAGGAAGGAAGAAGAATTAAAACGACTCGAAGCGCATAAAGTGGCCCTTGCGGAAGCAGAAGAGCAGTTGAAGCAAAAGCATGCGGATGTTAAAAAACTGGAACTCGAAAGTGAAGCGAAGAATGAAAGGATCGTTAAGCTTCGTCAGCAGCAGTTAGAGCTTAAGACAAATAAAGAATTTAAAGCGATGGAGACAGAGATCAAGGGGGTAGAGAAGGAAAACTCGTCTATTGAAGAGCAGCAGCTTGAGATGATGGATGTTGTGGAAAAAGCGAAAGCTGATGTAGACTCCCGCAAGAATGATCTTGCCAGCGAAGAAGCCGAGGTTCAGAGTGATATAAACGTTCTGGATAAGCGTGTTTCCGAGGTGGAAGTTGAGCTGAACAAGCTTAGGGAATTACGAGAATTTTCGATTAAGGGAATTGACCAGGATTGGATGAAGCGTTACGAAAGAGTTTTTGAGAGAAAAGATAAAGCGTTGGTTCCTCTTGAGAATGGGATTTGCGGCGGATGCCACATGAAGCTTCCGCGTTATATAGCTCATGACGCAAAGAAGCAGAATGGTGTTATGGTGCAATGTGAGCTCTGCGGGCGTCTTTTGTATTAACATGGTATTTCGAGTGGTGGAGGCGATCGGTCGCTCTTTGTGCGTTTGGGGTTTACCCTGAGCGTAGCGAAGGGAGGAAAGTCCGGACTCTACAGGGCGGAATGCCCCGCCGAATAAGCGGGGGCTTTTCGGTAAAACGAAAAGACGGAAAGTGCCGCAGAAAATATACCGCCCTCCGAAGCTTTAGCGTAGGAGGGTAAGGGTGAAATGGTAGTGTAAGAGACTACCGCCCGGAGAGTAATCAAAGGGGCATGGCAAACCCCGTTCTGAGCAAGATCAAATAGGAAACTGGAAGTAGCCCGCTTCGTGCCGGACACGCCGTAAGGCGGGTTCGGGGGCAGTTTCGGGTAGATCGCGTTAGATAAATGACTGATATTCGTCTTTGACGGAGAAACAGAATCCGGCTTATGTCCTTCACCACTCGATATACTGAACCGCTGATAAAAATTGCGTGGAGCCTGCTTCTTTGCGCGATAGCGGTTGGTATAATATTCTTCCTTATCTTTTTGAATCTCCCGTCAGCTTCTGCCGACAAAGTCATTGAAAACACGGGGCCTGAATGGCCTGACCGTCCTTCGTTCGCCTCATGTGACTGGTCAGTGTACCAGAGTTCAGGCGACACGGTTTCTCTGAACGAAGGGTTGTTGGCCAGAAGATTTCGTTTGGCAGGAACCTTTTTCTGGGAAGAAGAGGAGGGGGGCGAGGGTTTTCGAAAGGCTGTCTTAGATGATCTCAGTCCGAGCGGTATTCAGCATATTGTAAGTGAAGCGGATGAAATTGACGGAATACAGGTGGTGAGCATATTCCGGGACAGAATCATGCTTAGCGGTCCTGCGGGGACAGAGACATTGTGGCTGATTTTTTCCAGGGGTAAAGCAGGAGATGAAGGGACTGATGGGAAAGGTACAGGAGATGCCGATATTGTTGGGCCTGACGCCAAATTCGGAGGGAAGCAAATAGGGGAACATCGCTGGATTTTTAAGCGGGACGCGCTTATAGACTATTATGCTGAGCTCATGGATGAGCCTGAGCGGCTTTTAAAGGTATTTGACTCACTTGATCCGGTAGATGCCAATGGCAAGATAATTGAGCAATATGACCCCAGAAAGCACAAAATAGACGGTTATAAGCTAGGTATTGAGGGAGAAGCTGATTTCTTCAGTGCTGCGGGCCTGAAGGAAGGCGATGTATTGCACAGTGTCAATCATATGCGTATGACGAATCGGCGCCGTGCAGAGCATTTTATTAATGAATTTGTTAAAGACCGTGCAAACACCTTTGTACTTGAGGTAGAACGCGGCGGTAAAGAGCAGGAGTTTATATATCAGGTCCGGTAAATAAATACGGTTATCGTTGATCGGTTGCGCTGCTGGAATCGGCTGTCGTCAATCGGTTGCGGACTGAAAATCTTACCCGACTGTATTTTCCTCTAGTGTCGAATTGCGGGATTCCCACATTAACCAGACAAGATATTGTGGATCATTATACCTATGAGTAGACATAATATATATTATGCGACATTGATTATATTAGGGTTTAAAACAGGGGCTTTTAGGGATATGGGAAGAGATTTAACCATAAGAAGAGAGTTTTGACAGGATTAACCCTGCGATAAACTCAGGGCAGGCAGGATCAACGGGATAAGGAAGAGAGTTTAACCACGAATTAACACGAATGGACACGAATGGGAAGAATGGTTTACCGCTAAGGCGGGTTAAGAGAGTTTAAACTACAGACTTGTCCGCTGTGGCTACTGAAGAAGAAAGTTTTAGACGGGATTAACCCCAGTGATGAACACGGGGCAGGCAGGATCTACAGGGGATATAAGAGGAGAATTGAAGATATCTCTGCGAAATACGTTTCACGAGATACGACGCTTCACGCCCCACACTTCACGATTCACGCCATTTTACGGGCTGGGGTGCCCTACTTCCGGTATTCTTACGAAACACACTCTTTTCGCCGTGTCCCCGTGTCGCCGTTTCTTCAATCCAGGCCCCGTATACGACGAGGTCCCCTACTCATAGCATTTGGAAATTGGATATTCCTTGCCTGTCATGTTGTATAACGTGATCGTAGGGATGGCTGTTGGATATTCACTCTTTTCTTTCTCCCCTGCTCTACTCTTCTCCGCATCGCCGCGTCACCGTTTCGCCGTTTCGCCGTTTCACTCCTGTAAGGGTTTCCCCACAAAAAGATAAATTGACAGAAATAGAGAAAAAACAGCATATTCCTGTATTAGCGAAATCAAACCGTATAATACATATGTTAGGAGTGAAATGATGAAAAAGTGCATTATATTTATGGTTCTTTTGTTTTCATTATCAACTTTTTCTTATGGAAGAATTCAACGTTCAACAACCATTACAAAACAAAACCAGAAGGAGCATAGCCTCAACTTTACGATTACTCCTTCAACGTATGGTGATGACGCAAAACTAGTTTCCATTGAGTTCACTATTCCCTTGCAGGGAAAACTTAAAGATATAAAACGTGTATATTACAACTATCGTGATGGTACTAATGTGTTTCTTTGCGTGCCTGTAAATATTTCTGTTACTAAGACCAAATATAGAGGGACAGAGTGTAATGTTATAAACGGCAGCATTCACATTCACACTGATTTTCTTTTGCTAAGCTCTTTGTCGCTTTGCCATGAGTGTGGAACTGCAGACGATTATGAAATCTTACTTGGTACATATGTAGAAAAGGAAACTCCTAACAAGACAGATTGAGAATATTTCCGCTAGAGCGCGGAAACTTCTCATCTGCGACGTTGGCCTTTGGGATGAAAATGACGAAAGTAAGACAAATTCAAGTGTGCATAACATTGGCAGCACTGGCACTTGCCGTTGCCCACCAAGTATGGCCAGAATGGCTGCTGGACAAATGGACAATGTACCTCATTATCATCGCAGTGCTGCCATGGCTTGCGCCCCTTTTTAAATCAGTAGAGCTTCCAGGCCTAAAGGTTCATTTTCAAGATCTTCAGGAAGCATCTCAACGCGCCGATCAAGCTGGTCTCCTCGCAGAAGAAAGTCATCAGGCTGATGAGTTCGCTTTTCAATCGGTTGCATCTCGAGATCCAAACCTTGCTCTCGCAGGATTGAGGATAGAGATTGAGAAACGTGTACTGGAGCTGGCACAGCGTTACAATACGAGCACTCGTAGAGCAAGCTTCGGCCAGCTTCTGCGCGCGTTCATAAAACTAGGTATCTTTACTCGGCAAGAATCATCGGTACTTTTAGATTTGATTGCATTGCTCAATTCCGCAGTCCATGGTGCATCAGTTGACGAGCAATCTGCACAATGGGCAGTGGACATCGGACCTCGAATTCTTGCCACGCTTGACGAAAAACTTAATAAACGACGTCCTAAAAGGGAGGCCAACAACTGAATTCACCTTACAATTTTTGGCGCGCCAAAAATTGAAGGTGATTCAAAGCGTTCGATCTGAGAAATGATTACAGAAGATAAAGTGAACGAATACATTCGATTCGATGGCGACATCGACGGCTGGGTCCGAAGCAAGACGTGTCATGACGAAGTCCTGACGGAGGATGAATGGTCGTTTCTGGATTCCATGGTTTCCGAGCGCACCATCATACGAAAGAACCTTGCTTCGCCCGAGTTCAAGGACTCTCA
Source organism: Verrucomicrobiota bacterium (assembly GCA_042565725.1). Lineage (GTDB taxonomy): Bacteria > Verrucomicrobiota > Kiritimatiellia > UBA8416 > JBHORK01 > JBHORK01. Next base: position 126 of record JBHORK010000046.1, on the reverse strand, counting down.
CGAAGAAAAGATCAAGACCCAGTTTGACTGTGAGGCAACGTACAACACCCTCGCAGCATATGAGAACAGGATCGAATCGGGTAGCCGGGAGTGATTGACTCTCCCAGCCCCCACACCACCGCGGCG
>JBHORK010000045.1:0-18755 GCA_042565725.1 Verrucomicrobiota bacterium | reverse complement strand
TTCTGCGTAGCCCTCATAATTCTGTCCGCGGGACTTTATCTGCTGCATTACTTGATTTTTCATGATTCGTATCATATCTGGATTTATATGGTAGGTGATATTGCTTTTGTTCCCATAGAAGTAGTGCTGGTTACGCTGGTTATTCACAGGGCCCTTAAATTGCGTGAAAAACGATCTATGCTCAACAAGCTGAATATGGTTATAGGCGCATTTTTCAGTGAATCAGGGACTCCTCTGCTGAAAATTGTTTCGGATTTCGACAGCGACAAAACTCTGCTTTCTGAGCGCCTGTCTGTTAATGCCGAATGGACGGAAGATGATTTCCGGAAAGCTTTAAGTTTTATAAGAGATAATCCGTTCCAAATAGATAACAAGAAAGACTTAACGGAATTGAAGACTTTTCTTGTATCTAAAAGATCTTTTCTGCTGACTTTGCTTGAAAACCCCAACCTGCTGGAACATGAAACATTTACGGATATGCTCCCACTGCCGACGATTGGGATATGCTCTGGGCTGTTATGCATTTAATGGAAGAACTTGAAGCAAGAGACAGCTTTAAAACGCTGCCGGAAGAAGACAGAAAACATCTTGCCGGCGATATACAGAGAGCATATAAACACATTGTCCTGGTCTGGGTAAGTTACATGCAGCATCTAAAGAGTAATTACCCGTATTTATTTTCTCTTGCTGTACGAACTAATCCGTTTAATCCCAAAGCATCAATTGTTTTCAACAAATAATATGGGTTGCGAACGGGAAGCATACAGGCCCTTTTTATTGTCATTACTGAAAACAGAATTCTTGTTTCTGCAAGAATAACACAGCTTAAAGCATCCGATAACCGACCAGTTATCATGAGCTTGTGTTCAAAATGTAAAAAGATTGTCAACCGGCGCCTAATCAAACCTGTTCATGGCACTACAGCATTTTGTGGTATAAATAGTGCTTCTTATAATGTCAGCCCTCAGTCGGTTTGGTATGAGAGGACCTCATATAATGAGAAAGTCTTTCAGGCTTATTATTTGCCGGGACCGTCCAAAGAAACCAAACTAACTGACGGGCTTTTTTTAGCTAGACCACATCCGAAAAGGTATTTTCGGTCTGGGGAATTTCAATATCCAACAGCCAACAAGGAATATCCAACCGAACATCGGAACTGATGACAATGCAAAATGAGGCAATGTTTCTTTTTCCGTGTAATTTCATTGGAATCTTAAACTTGGACATTGGATATTCCTTGTTGGCTGTTGGCTGTTCATCGCCTCTTTACATTTTTCGTTCCGTGATTATTATTATTTTCCCTTTTATCCGCTCTCTGCTATTATATCCTGCATGAGCAAATCCAAAGTGGCCATATTAAAGACCTCACCCGCAACTGTCCTGCGGGATTATCACCGCTTAATGAATCTAGCCGATTACCAGGCTATTCTGCCGAAAGACAAAGATACAGCTCTTAAAATCAACATAAGCTGGCATTTCTTTTTCCCAGGCTCCTCAACAACACCCTGGCAGCTGGACGGCGTTATCCGCGCCATGAAAAAAGACGGGTATAAACCTGATCTTATTCACGGCTGCCATAATCGCACTGTTGTAATAGATTCGTATCTCGGCGAGCGTGAGAACAAACAGGTCAACGTTATAAAGGCACATAACCTGAAAAACGTGCATCTCTACGAAAAAGATGTTGAGTGGATCAATGTCCGGGACGCTGTAGGAGATCTGGCCGACAAATTCCTTTGCCTGAACGATGTTTATCCCGAAGGCTTCATGATCCCCAAAAAATTTATCGGCAGTAATATCATCCATCTGCCGACAGTCAAAACTCATGTATTCACTACAACAACCGGGGCAATGAAAAACGCGTTCGGCGGTCTCTTAAACGAACGTCGACACTGGACTCATCCGGTTATTCACGAAACGCTTGTGGATCTACTGATGATCCAAAAGAAAATACACAGCGGAGTTTTCGCGGTAATGGATGGAACATTCGCCGGTGACGGGCCGGGCCCGCGCTGTATGCTGCCGCACGTTAAAAACGTTCTGCTCGCTTCAAACGACCAGGTAGCCATAGACGCGGTTGCGGCAAAGTTAATGGGATTCGATCCATTGAAGGATATTAAATTCATACGACTCGCTCATGAACAAGGACTGGGCTGCGGCGATCCGCGCGATATAGAAATTGTGGGCGATGAAGACGCGGGTAAAGAAAACTGGCATTTCACCGGTCCATTCAAAAAGATGACATTTGCCAGCCGCATGCAGCACAAAATCTATTGGGGCCCGTTAAGAAAACCTCTTGAATGGTCACTGAAAACTGTTCTCGCGCCCTGGGCGTATATTGCCAGCGTGCTGTATCACGATTGGTTCTGGTATCCCACACACCAGCAGATTATACACAAACTGCTCGGCAGTGAATGGGGCCGTTTATTCCAGAACTGGGAAAAGCAGGAGATACCGCCTGACAAACTTGATGCGGAAGGCTGGCAGAATCTCGGCGAAGCTCCGGCGAAGCTGAAAAGAGACAGCATGCGTCTCTTGAAAAAGGCGGTAAAAATTCTCGGCACCTGCATCAAGGAAGCACCCGAATTCGCCGCCCGTAAAAGACGCAAAACCGATTAAAGGCCGATTGCGCTGTAAGCGCATCGGATGGAGTGCTGGAGTATTGGAGTAATGTAATTAGAGAAAGAAAATTATCCAAGAAGGATAGAGTTTTCAGGCTGTCTAACTAAGATTTTTTGTTGCGCAACCGTTCGTCGATTAACGATTCGAGCCGCGTAACCGTTCAAAGATAACCATATTTAAATGGCGAAAAGTTAGCATTATGAAGCATCGGGGGTAAGCTTCACAACCCCATCCGTCGGGAGACGGAGATGCCCCCGCGGGACGCATTTCGCTTCCCGAGTCTGCGAAGGATGATAAAATTGGATCGCAAGTTTGCGCCGGCCCCGCGAAACGCGGGGTAAAATGCAAGCTTGCCACGCCAAAGGCGTGGGCGTCGCGATCAAAATAGTATATGTATACATGAAGATCGCGACAACGCCGCAAATGGCGTGAAATTGCGGTTCGATTTTATCACGAAATGCGTTCCGCCAGATCAGGAAAGGCTGTGGAACAGAAGACGTAGAGTCTATTTATCATTTGAAACATGAAAAAACGTATAAAGCTTCTATTATGGGTGGCCTTAGCCAGCCTCGTGGTTAATGCCATATTGTTCTGGCTGTTCGAGCTGGAAAAAAACAGTCATATCGAAAATTTCTTTGATGTTTGCTGGTGGTGGGTAGTTACCTCAACAACACTTGGGTATGGAGATATCGTGCCGATCACATGGCAGGGCCGTATCGTCAGTATCTTTACTATCATTACCGGATTTTTTATCTATACGAATTTTGTGGCAATTATAGCTGCATCAGCTCATGGCTTTCTTGAACGAAAAAATCACGGCAAAATGCAGGTCCATGCGCAGCGTCATATTGTAATCTGTGAATACACTGCTATAGCGGACGAACTGATCCAGGCAATAGACAATACCCCGTCAATAACTGATCGGGAAATTGTTATTGTATCCGACCTGGTAACAAGAAATCCATACCCTCAGCATCTGTTTGTCTGCGGAGTTCCTATCAACCCGTCATTTCTTCGTCAGGCAAATATTGAAAAAGCCGACTACGTATTTATTTTTGCCAATCAGCGGTTTGCGGATCCGGACGTTAAAACTCTGCATGTAGCATCCCGCGTTTTGAAGCTTAATTCAAATGCGCGTGTTTTTGTGGAACTGGTTGACCCTGAAAACGAGCTGGCCAAAGATATTACCGCCCGCCTAACAATCATGAACAGCCGAGACCTTATTAAAGCAGTACTTCAGGACAAACGTCTTGATCCGCTACAATGGATCAAGACGGGAAAACAAGAAAGCTAAGTGCACATGCACATAATATGATATATTACAAAATAATTAATGATGAAATGCAGGAAACCCGAATGACGATACACATGAAAAAGCATTATCGTGAAAAACATTAGGCATATTAAAGAAACACGGGCAGACGCTTTAAGATATGAACTTGGGCATAACTCGCCGGGGACGGCGATGAAACCGCAGGAAGAATTTCGTTTCCGCCATAGGCGGATTCGAAAATTGATTGGAAAGCTTGCCTTGGATGCAAGGCGCCGCCGACTGAACTGTATAAGTATACGTGAGGGAGGCGGGAACGCTGCAGACGAGGCAAGATCTACAATTAATTTTCGAACGAAATTCTTCCTGCCTGTCTTGTCAGCCTTATCAAATTACGGGGTCATTCGTTAACTCCAAAAAACATATGTCGCGATTGTTATGAGCCAAAACGCTAAGATACTTATAGTTGAGGATGAACCCGCTATTGCGGACAACATCACTTACGCCCTTTCGACAGAAGGCTTCGAATCCGTCTGGTGCTCTACCGCAGAAGAAGCTGAGACGGTTCTGAAAGATGATAAATTCAATCTCATCGTCCTCGATATCGGGCTGCCTGACCGTAACGGTTTCGATTTCTGCAAAGATATCCGCAAAACGTCGGCCATCCCGATAATATTTCTCACAGCCCGCTCAAATGAAATCGATAAGGTTGTAGGACTCGAGATAGGTGGTGATGATTATATGGTAAAGCCGTTCAGTCCGAGAGAACTGGCGGCACGTGTAAAGGCAGTACTGCGCAGAACTCCTTCCGCTACAGACAGCGAAAATACGAATATTGTTAATTCTCCATTCTTTATAGACAAAAAAAGGATGAAAATATCATATTTCGGTAAGCCCCTCGATTTGTCGCGCTACGAATACAAAATCCTTGAAGTCCTGATCAAGAGACCCGGCTGGGTATTTTCCAGAGACCAGCTCATGGATCTTGCATGGGAAGAACCCGAAGCCAGCCTGGACAGGACCGTTGACACACACATTAAAACTCTCCGCGCTAAGCTTAAGAAAATTAAGCCCAAAATAGATCCCATTAAAACCCATCGCGGGCTGGGTTATTCGCTTAAGGAATCTTTATGAAAATCCGCACGCGTCTGTTTCTTGCGTTCCTGCTGGTAGTTGGCCTTGGTTTTTATCAACTCGTAGACTGGATAGTTGACGATCTGCGTCCGCGCTATCTTGAGACCATGGAAGAATCCATGATAGATACCGCGACAATTCTTTCATCATTTCTGGAAACCAGTTTTTCTGAAAATGCTATTGATGTTTCCAGCTTGAAAACGGTGTTTGATAATACTGGAACCAAGAAAATTTCCGCAAAGATTTATGAAGTGACCAAAAACCAGTTCAATATGCGGATATATATAACTGATGAGAAAGGAATTGTCATTTTCGATTCTGATAATGGCCGGGATGAAGGCAAAGATTATTCCAGATGGAACGATGTAATACGCACTCTTAGGGGCGAATACGGCGCCCGTACAACTCGCACTGATCCTGATGATCCCAAGACCTCCACTCTTTATGTAGCGTCTCCGATTAAAATTGATGGAGCAATTAAAGGGGTTTTAACCGTATGCAAACCTTCCAACAGCGTTACGCTTTTTTTGCAAACCGCAAGGAGAAAGACTGTTACAGCGGGTATTATAGCCGGAGCTATAGTTGTTCTTCTTGGAATAGTTATTTCCATATGGATTACCCGGCCTGTTCAAAAGCTTACTGAATACGCGAAAGCAGTGCGTGACGGGAAAAAGATTTCCACGCCGAAATCAGGAGGCAGCGAGATTGGCGAACTGGGTATTGCGTTTGAAGAAATGCGTGACGCGCTTGAGGGCAAGCAGTACGTGGAAAACTATGTTCAGACCCTTACCCATGAAATGAAGAGTCCACTCTCAGCAATTAAGGGCGCGGCGGAATTATTGGATGAAGACATGCCGCTCGAACAGAGAAAACAGTTCCTGGAAAACATCCGCGCTGAATCCGCCCGTATCCAGGACCTTGTTGATCGCCTTTTAGAACTCTCATCACTTGAAAAGAGAAAAGAACTGCGTGATGTAGAAGATATCGAACTGACAGCATTGCTCAAAGAAGTGTCCTCAAGCATGGCGCCAATCCTGTCAGCTAAACGTGTTTCTATTTCAATTCGGCAGGCTGCCCCAATCAACATCAGAGGTGAACGTTTTCTTATAAGACAATCGATTTCGAATCTTATTCAAAATGCTGCTGATTTCAGTCCTGAAGGCGGCGAAATTTCTGTTTCCATTGAAAAAAACGATGAACAAATCGAAATAAGTATTCTGGATAAAAGCCCGGGCATTCCCGATTACGCGCTCGACAAGGTATTTGACAGATTTTATTCGTTAAAAAAGCCTGACACCGGAAAGAAAAGTTCCGGGTTGGGTCTGACGTTTGTTCGCGAAGCTATTTCTCTGCATGGCGGAGACGTTAAACTCAAAAATCGACCCGATACCGGAACAAAAGCCACATTAACTCTTCCTTCTGACTCCTGACTCCTGAATTCTGACTCCTGAATTCACCTCCATTTCACACTCACTTCAAATTCTTTTCACATGCCTGTTTTAGGTTAGTCGCAAACATAGCAGGAGAACAGATGAAAAAAATCAACAGAAACCGCATCATAATCGGAACAGGAATAGCCGTACTGCATTTCTTTATCACCGGCGCAATAATGCTGGTTAATTTTTCTATGGGCATGTCACGATTCGACTCGGGAGAGTCGATATCTATCCTGGAACATGTTCTGGATATCATATGTAAAATCCTGATCTTTCCGATTGTAACCTTGTTTCTCCATATCAACGCCAAAGTGCTTCCCGCTCCGCTTGGATGGATTCCTTTCATCCTCAACAGCCTGCTCTGGGCTGGCGTTATCCTTGGAGTTGCCATAGCAGCAAAAAACAGCAAAAAACAAAAACCGTATTGCGAGAAAACAGAATTCAGAAAAGGAGAAGGAGCTATGAAAAAAACATTGCTGATGATCACGTTTATGATGGTTGCGAATATTTCTGTTGCGGAAGAATCAGTTTCTGTGCCCTGGGCGGAATTCAAGAAGCTCTACAGGGAAAGCATAGAAAGAGAAGTCATGAAAAAAGTCAAAAAAACGCCCGAAAAAAAGAAATCTGCCGTTTATACCATTGATGAAGCCGTATATTCTTTAAACGTAGGCGAACAAAATACAAAAGGCAAAGTCCTGATCTCCGGAAGAATTATTTCAGGGCACCCCGAATATATCCCCTTGTTCGACAAAGACATTGTGATGCTTAATGCAGGGAAGGTCACGGGAGGTTCTTTAGCATCAATACAAAAAGATAATGAACGAATTGTTTTTTTGCCCGATACCACTCAGAACCAATTCCAAATTGAGATTTCCTTTTTAATTCAGCCGCAGGAAGATAACAGATCGCGGATTGTATCTTTCAAAACACCACGGGCTCTTCGGAATTCACTTAAACTGGAGCTGTCTCCCGAAACTCATCTAGTAGAAGGCCTTGGAATCCCGGATGCCGACGGGATATATCATTTTTCTCTATCTCCGTCTTTAGCTGTGAGATATCTGGATAAGCAGGGTATCTCCGCGGCGGCAGCGGCGGAGATTGACATATTTTCACGTGTTCATTTCCAGGGCAAACGGGCGATTATCACAACGTGTTTTCTTCCGACCCAGCCTATACCGCCATCTTTCATCCTTAATGTTCAGAAAGACACCCAATATGTTTCGTCTTCTTTAAAATCTTCATGGATCAAAAGGCAGGAAGACAATTCGTATCGGATAGAAATACCGGCAGAAGAGAAAAAAATGTTTTCCATACAATTTGCCGTTAAGGAATCGGGCAACGGCAGTTTTAACCTTTCCTTACCCGGCATCAAAGGAAACAACGGGAAAGAAGGAAACTTTGTTGTTGCAGAACCCGATGACGGACAGATCAGCCTTTCCGGTAATGGGCTGATTTCGCAAATTCCTATTGCCGGGCTGGGAAAGCAAATGGGCGCAATTGCCGGAAACAATAAATTCTTTATGCGGATATCGTCCCTGGAACCAATCAAACTGGATATCAAACGATTTCAATCGGTAAGCACTCCGCCTATCGTCCTTGATTCACAATGTTTTTTCACTTCTTTCGAAGAGAACGGCAGTGTTCTTTCTGTGCTTGTTATGGACATTCCTCCGGAAGTAGGACCAAGGATGAAAGTGAAATCCATACCAAACACGGAAATATGGTCGTTGACCGTGAACGGCAAAAAACGAAAAGTCTACAGCAATGATGATAACAGCTGGATAATTCCTCTTTCCGGCGGAGAAAACTCACACGTGGAGCTGGCATTGCTTCGCCAGGATGAAAAACTCGGTCTGCATGGCCGACTGGAAACCGTTTTACCGGAAACAGGTCTGCCTTCCCGAAACGTGAAGGTTGGAATAGCGCTTCCCGAACGCGTTCAGCTTCTTTCCATGGAGGCACCCGTAAATCCTGCGCCTGAAAAGATACAAAAGACACCGCCGGAATTTATCGGCAAACCGTATTTCTTTTCCCGATCGTTTTATAAAGGCGGAGAAATGAAAATAGCCATTTCTTATAAGGAGCCCGTGAAGCAGAAAAAATAAAAAGCGAATAAAAAGGAGGTACGAGATGAGTATAAAGAGAATTGTTGCGGTTGGTTTCATCTTTTTCATGGCATGTGTCGGATGGTGGATTCTGGGAATTGCTACGGCCGTCAGGTCAACCGATTTCACTTCACGACTTGGATACAAGGTGGAGAATCTTTGGGGCACAAACCTGGAGCAGGAAGCACCGTCCGCGGCCGCGGAAATTCCGGGTACCGATCAAATGCGATGGCTTATGCCCTCAAAAAGCGATATTAAAGTCGAAATTAATACGGATTATCGCAAGAAAGGCCTGATCTGGTATTCCACTTATATATGTTCTTTCGACGGAACCTATACAATCAGTAATACGGAAGAGGTTGGGCAGAAAATCAGACTCCATTTCAACTTCCCGTCAAAGAAGGCCACTTATGACGATTTCTTTATCTCTATAGATGGGGAACCCCTGCTTTCTCCTATCAACACTGAAGAAGGTCTAGGCGAGATTATCGAGCTTGCTCCCGGAGCAAGCAAACGATTTCATATTGCCTACAAAACAAGAGGAATGAGGGAATGGCATTATAAAATGGCCCCTAATGTCGGCAGGGTCAAGAATTTCCATATGGAGGTTACAACTAATTTTAAAGATATCGATTACACTGACGGCAGTTTATCTCCAATGCTGCCGGAAGAAACCACTAATGGAATGGTTGCGACATGGTCTGCAGCCGATCTGATCACTAACCAGGAAATCGGAATTATTATTCCGGAGAAACTTAACCCAGGTCCATTAACATCACGCATAACATTCTTCGCGCCGGTCTGCCTATTATTCTTTTTCGTTCTGGTTGGAACGATCAATATTTTATACAAGGTAAACATCCATCCAATGCATTATCTGTTCGTTGCCGCAGGATTTTTTGCCTTTCATTTACTGTTGGCGTACATGGTCGGTAAAATCAATAACGTTCATGTCTCGTTCATCATTTGCGCAGTTATATCGGTAGCACTCGTAACCAGTTATCTGTCAGCCGCGCTTAAAGGAAAATTTCCATGGAAAATTGCAGTTGCAGGACAGCTGTTTTTCCTTGTCTTATTTTCTTACAGCTTTTTCCTGAAAGGAGCCACGGGGCTTACCGTCGCAATCGGCTCGGTTGTAACACTGGCCATCCTCATGCGTGTTACCGCACACATTGACTGGAGCGAGACTTTTGCCAGGCGTTCAAAGAAAAAAGACGCTGTAGTTGTTCCTCCTCTGCCCGTACAGCATCTGCAGGACTGATAAATTCTTGCATATCGGAAGGAGCATCATGAAAATCATCAGGCTTATTATATACATAGGTTGTCTGGCCGCGGTGTTTTCAACCGGCATATCATGCCGAAAAGAGAAAAACCCGCAATCGTTTCTGCCTGAAAATAATATAGAAGAATTTGTGGCAGAAAAACTCGATCTGACTACTTTTCCAAACTCACTCGAACTTCGGAGAAAACCCGGTATGCGGTTTTTCTCCGATTTCGGATTTAAACCGACCGAAACAAGAAAAGGGAAAGTATGCTTCGAGACACAAGACTGGTATTATAACATAATAATTCTGGACAGACAGGATTACAACGAAGACGGGCTGGAAGACTTGATTATACGCTTTGAAGACGACGGAAAACATGCTACCTATTGCCAGGCCGATAATTATATAATTACCCGATACTCAAATACGGGGAATCTTATTGCTCTTTCGTTCGAACCGATTCTAACGAGAATCAAAAATAACGCTGCGGACAAAAATAATGCTCAATAATCCCCCACGCGAAAAAGAATGGATCTCCTGGCTTTTTGTCGGCAGCTGGACCCTTATTCTGTACGTTACCGTGCCGTTTGCGCGGGCTATTGAAAGATTTACCGTCAAACACTTCGGAAGCCAGGATGTATTCACTCACATTGTTATCGGCATTATTATTCTGGCGAGTATTTTCCTGACCATATTTTTCATTCGGTCCAGAACTTTCTCATGGAAAAAACTGCTGGCTATTGCTGTTGCCGCAGTATTTTACATCTATTGCGCCACAAGCTTAACCAAAAACCCGATAGAAGCTCTGCATTTTGCCGAATATGGCGTGTTGGGGCTGTTGCTTTATCGCGCGTTCTCCCATCGTATTAATGACTATCTGGTATATGTGTCGGCCATATTGCTTGGAACCATGATAGGAACGATGGATGAAATTATTCAATGGTTTACACCCCGTCGCTACTGGGACTGGCATGATGTACATATAAACGCTTTATCAATTATTATAATGCAGTTTGTTATCGCGCTGGCTGTAAAACCCCCGTTTATCAGACGCCGTATACATTCAGGATCCATCAGGCTTGCGTTCAGATTTTCTTTACCATTGCTGATTCTAACAGGGCTCTGCCTGGTAAACACGCCGGGTCGCGTGGCCTGGTATATTGATAAACTGCCGGCCCTGAAATTTCTTGAGAAAAACGCCAATGTCATGACCGAGTATGGGTACAGGCATGTTGATCCGGAGATCGGAACATTCTTTTCCAGGTTACCCCTTGAAGAACTTAAACGTGAAGATGACACACGACATATTGAAGCAAGCCAAATACTCAATACCTGGCGCCGTCACGACAAGTACCCCGAGTTCCTGAAAGTTTACAGACCCGAAATCGATCCCTTTGTTCATGAGGCCCGGGTCCATCTGTTCCGGAGAGACCATCATATCGGCTCAATTGAGGTAGAAAAAAGTAAAGGTAAGCTGACGGAAAAAAGCAGACGCTATCACAGCATCATAGGATACAGGGAAAACCAGATTGCGGAAAAATATTTTGCTAAAACAATGGCAATTTCCCGGTACAAACTTTCCGCGGAAAAACTTTCTTCTCTAAAGCCATACCTGATACACGACAAACGCTATGTAAGCGCGGCAAGCAACCACATCATTTACTGGGCCGACGAGAAAAGTTTACTCATAGCCATAATCATTATGATACTGGCAGCTATAGGCACCGACCTGTTGCTATGGAAACACGAATGAATTTATATTCGACAGCAAAAAGTTCTAAAAAGCCAGCGAGACGGGGTCTGGCCTTCATAAAAACAACAACTATTATTTTTGTTTTCTTTCTAGGAATAATCGTCTTCATGGCCAATCGCGACCTGGGCGCAGATTTCTTTTCTGTTATGGCGAAAATACCCGGCGGCGATAAGACCGGGCACTTTATGCTCATGGGCATATTTTCATTTCTGATGAATATAATTCTGTCCGGCTCCAGAATTCATCTTGGTCCTGCAAGTTTTTTAAAGGGGAGCCTGATAGTTTTTATTATAGTAACGCTGGAGGAATTATCGCAAATCTTCATCTCTGCAAGAAGCTGTTCCATATCCGATTTATTCTTTGACTATGCAGGTATTTTTTGTTTTGGCCGGCTTGCATTGTATCTGAAGCAAATGACAGCACAAACGCGCCCGTAGCTCAATCCTGCTCCGCGCAAGGCTAATAAGTGCCTAAGGGAAGTTTTCGGGAAGGTGCGGCGCAAAATCGGATATTCTTTTATTTACATATGCGATAGCTGGTGCTTCTTCCGCCGGCATCTTCCTTTTCAAGAATATCTTTCTTGATGAGGTCGTTTATGTCCCTCTGTGCTGTATCTTGGGAACACTTCGTGATCTTTGCCCACTTTGAAGATGTCAGCTTGCCGTCAAAACCATCCAGCAACCGGTTAAGCATTACCTTTTGTCTACTATTAAACTTGTCGTCCTCGTGTTGTTGCCAGAAAGAGGCTTTATCGAGAATAGATCTGAGAATCGATTTGGAACCATGAATTGCCCGAAGAAGGCGATCCAAATACCATTGAATCCAAACAGATACATCAAGTGGTCCTTTCTGACATCTTTCCAGTGTATTGTAATACGATTTCTTCTCCTTTTGAATCTGTACGGACATGCTGTAGAATCGTAAATCAATCTTATCGGCTCTTGCCAATTGCATGTCGCCAATAGCGCGGGCAATTCGGCCATTGCCATCATCAAAGGGATGTATGGTTACAAAATAAAAATGTGACAACGCGGCCTTGATAAAAGGATCCAGCTTGCAGGAAGCATTAAACCAGGAAATAAGCCGTGTCATATCATCTGCCAGTCTCTCATGGTCTGGCGCTTGAAAGTGCACCTTTTCGCTGCCAAGGGGGCCGGATATAACCTGCATGGGTCCCGTTTCGTCTTTACGCCAATCACCAACAGTTATTCGTCTCATGCCGCTTCTTCCTGTTGGAAACAATGCCGCATGCCATCCGAACAGGCGCTCCTCGGATAATGGCTGGTTATAGTTATTGGTAGCGTCAATCAGTACCTCAACTAAACCGTCGACATCGCGGTCTGATGGTGTTGGGCTTGCATCATCAAAACCAAGCTTTCTCGCTATCGATGACCGTACAGACGCTGGATTAAGGATCTCGCCTTCTATTTCAGCAGTTTTTACAGCATCCTGTGTTAATACAAGAAGCGAGGCCTCTTTTTTCAGATTAAAGCCTAGCGATGTCATTTGCCCCAGCAACAAACCTTGTGCATGCCTTACTTCAGCAAGTAACGGGTAAACCCCTGCTTCATTCCAAGTGAATTCAGGCCAGTCTTTTTGTTCATGGATATACATACATTTTCCGTAATTATCAGGAAGTTTATACACCATAATCTCCGCATACACAAGCTTATTCTCCGCATATTATGCGGAGAATAAGCGCTATAATCTCCGCATCGCAGTTAATCTGAACATTCTTTTGTCAGTATCAATGTGTTTTTGGAGTAACCGGTATCCCGCTCATATTTTGCTCAAAGATACCGGCATAGCTGATCACACTTTTTCCTGTACCGGCGCATAAGAAGCTTTTGATTTTCTTCAGGAGTAACGCGCGTTATCGCCGCGCCGAACAATAGTTTAATTAAATTGTTAAAATCACGAATATCTATGATTTCAGGCGCGACCTTACCCGAAGAATGCATATTATGATAATTATCTAAAGGTATGCAGACAGCCCCCGCCTGATAACCGAACATAACAAAAGCCGAAGTTTCTGTCATACCACCCTGCATCAAAGCGCGCGCGCATTTAAAAGCCTTATCTTTCTTCGCGACTTTATTAGCTATGGAACAAAGCAGAAACGTAAGCAAAGGATCAAAAGTCAAACCCCTGTCACCAGTACGAACAACCGCGCCGGCGCCCAGATTTATGCCCGGCTGTATTCTTGATGTTTCCATACAGACCATACGCGCGTTTTTGGGAATTCCGTAATCCGCACATGATTTCAGAGTGCCGATAAAACCGACTTCTTCCGCGCGCGTAAACATGGCGATCACATGAACATCAGCCTTTCTTCTGATTAACCTGTCAAACACAGCAAGAATAACAGCGACACCGACAAGATCATCGCACACACGGGCATGAACACGATTTCCCTTTCGCCGATATACAGGCACATCCCATAATCCTATAGTGCCGGGCGGAACAGGCTTATCATTATCAAGCGCAATCCGGCATTTCAAAAAGCCGGTTTTCTTTTCCTTTCTAACAGACAGAACAGAACCCTTGACCTTGCTGTTTTTGCAGAAGAAGCAAACTCGGCTGTTCTTAAAATAAGACTTTTTAACACCGCCCCGAAAATCCGCGTGCAGAATACGGCCTTTTTGTTTCAAGGCAACAAACCCGGGATGATCCATATGCGCGTGAAAAAGCCAGGGCCTTTTTAAAGCGCGTCCTTTTTTATATGAAAAGAGAATATTGCCCGCCTTATCCTGTCTGACGCGCAAGCCTTTGCGTTTCGCCCATGTCTTTATAAACTGAACGACATTACTCTCTTCAAAAGGAGCAGTGGGTATTGAAAGAACCTGTTTTAATAAACTTTCGTTCTTAGTCATAATTCTTTAGAAGATATCTCTAAAAACAACTGAAGGAAAACATTTTCTTCGTCAACAAATTCGTGATATTCTTCGTGAAAAGAAGGTTATAGTATAAATACACGCGCCCGTGGTGCAATTGGATAGCACATCTGACTTCGGATCAGAGGGTTGGGGGTTCGAACCCCTCCGGGCGTACCAACTTAAAGCGTTGTACTGCAATAAGTTACGAAGCCCATACAGGCCGTTTTTTATGACCGCCGATTTCCCATTGTGCCCTTTTTGTGCCCTTTTTGCTTGATTTTGTATCTCGTTTACCTTTAATTAACTCATAGGCCCAAAGAGTATTTTCAAAAGGATTTCTGCTATGGCAAAAACTTTTAAAAGAGAAGGCAGTCCGTACTACTGGATAAAAACACAGATCAGGGGCAAGGTCTATCGTTTAAGCACCAAACAAAAGACAAAAGCTGGGGCAGAGACAGAAGCAGATAGAATTCTCATAAAGATTCGAGACGAAGCAAAATGCGATGACTTGTTCGACCAGTTGGCCGCAAAACTTGAAAACATCGAGGACAAGAAAGAACAGGACAAGATTTGCCAGTCATATATTACCCGCCTGCTCCGTTCTCAGAATACAAAAGTTTCAATAGAAGACACCTGGCCCGCATGGCTCGATAGCCCCAAGAAAAGGAATCCGGGCGAACGGACTTTACAGGGTTATTGTGGGCAATGGAGTAAATTTACGGAATGGCTCAGTAAACATCATAAAACAATAGAATATCTTCACGAGATAACCCCCGGCATTGCAGAGGAATACGCGACCTGGCTCTGGAAATCAAATATTACCCCATCAACATACAACGCCCATACCAAAACTCTTAAGCTAATATGCCGGGTTCTCAAAGTGCAGGCAGGCATTGCCGATAATCCATGGGATGAAATCCCTCTCATGGAGAACGAGAAAGAGAGCAAACGCAACCTGACAACCAAGGAACTACAAAAAGTCTGCTCAACCGCTACCGGCAACCTGCGCTATTGGCTGGCTATAGGTCTTTATACCGGCTTGCGCCTGGGCGACGTGGTTACACTGCTCTGGGATGAGGTAAAATTCGATGAGGGCGTTATTGAACGTGTACCCATGAAGACACGGCGAAAGAACAAAGTCGTCCGCTTCCCTCTTCACCCTGTCCTTCACGCTATGCTTTTAGAATTACGGGAAGCTACAAAGAGCAAGAAATACCTGTTTCCTGAAGAAGCCGAACAATACAAGAGAGACCAATCAGGTGTGGCGCAGATCACACAAAGACATTTTGTTGCTTGCGGGATCAAAACATCAGAGAAGCCCAAGAACGGACACAGAAGACGTCCTATCGTCCGTGTAGGCTTTCACTCATTGCGTCACAGCTTCGTCAGCCTGTGCGCAGCACATAGAGTTCCGGAAGTAGCAATCATGGAAATGGTTGGCCACGGATCACCCGCAATGACCAAACTTTATTCACATGCAGGCGATGAACAAAAAGCAAAAGCAATTGCAGCATTGCCGGAATACGTGTTTGGACAAGACGAGAAATAGAACATGGGACAAAAACCCAAAAGCGCAAAGAGAAAGAAACCTTCCCGAAAAGAATTGGAGAAGAAATGGCGTGACTCTATCAGGCAATCGACCTCAAAATACGGTCATCCATCTCCTATACGCATATCTCATAATTTTATTGAATACTATAAAATAGGGCATGAATTGTCCTTAAGTGATTTGAGGTTGATAGTAAGCGAATTTTCGTCAGACAGACTTCCTGTCCTGTTTTCAAATCTTAAAGACATGGCCCTAGTCTATGCTCCGGAGAACGACGAAAAACATTATTCCTATGTGTTGCAGTACTTTCGTTTGTTCTTAAAATCTTTTCGTGCCAATGACCAAACGTTTATGGGTAGAAAGACCGAAGCATGGCTGAATGAGTATGCCTTGAACTCGGAAGGTAAGTGGTTCAAGAAGAGAAGAGAAAGTCTTGCCAGAAATCCACGCTTCGTTAAGCAAAGGGAAGAGATAGAGGCAGGTTGGCCGCAAGAGCTAATTGCCTATACTAATCCATTTCTGTTAGGCACGAGAATTACAGAAGGAATCACAAGCATTAAGAATATCTGCCAAAGTTCCGCGATCGGCTCCGTTCCCGCGGACCACGAACTATCAGCTGACTTCCGTAAATTGATCACCGGGTTTGTCGTCACCTGGAACCTGCAATTCGTTGTTCGTCTTGACGATGGCTCCCTTGATTGTGTTCCCGCAACGGTGTGGTGTGCTTCTGATTCTTACTCGCAGGGAACGTACGTGTTTATCCCTCGCTATTACAACTGGAGTCGCATCAAGAATGCGGAAAATTCTGATTTCGCAGATCTAAGGACGCTACTGGATGATGTCTACGAGAAATTCAAGCCGCCAAAAGGCCCCCTCTTTGCCGACAAAGCTGAACGCTGCTGCAAATTCGTCAAAGCCAAGCTCGCGCGTCGAAAACCGACGATGACAGTAGTGACCGCGCTTGTTAAAGAGTGGTGCAATATAAATGATCATGCTTTCGACAAGTCCAAGCGCGTGAGTAGCGATATTCAAGTCAAGAAGTATGTTGCATTCGCGTTGAGGACGTTTGACATAACATCTTAATTACCAAGCTCTTCTAGCACCGGCTTCATAAACTTCTTCTAGCTAAATGTAGTTACGTTGACTCCTTTCACATCTCTATTCACACTCTAATTCAGTTAGATCACCGAACCACATTGTTGGTTTAGAGGTAAAGAATGAAATCAGAAATCAAGAGCGCAATAGAGTTAATCCTGAAAAGCGACAAAAGTATATCGGCTCGTCAGCGCCAAACCGCTATAGCAATTCTAGAAGGAAGCATGATACCCGCAGGGTTAAAAGCCAAAGACAAATTTCCGCCTCTCCTGAAACAACGCGAAGTTGCCGAGTTTTTATCAGTGAGTCGTCAAACAGTTCGGCGCCTTACAAACGAAGGCATCTTGAATCCCGTCAAATTAAGATCAGGCCACGGTACAAATCGATCCGGTGATCTTTTCCGTTACCCTCGCACGGAAGTTGAAAATTTAGCTCGAGAAAAAAAATGAGTTTTGAATATATACAACGGGTTTTAGAATACTCAAGAACAAAAGGGCCCGCCAGGAGCATTATGTTAGTCATCGCACATCGGATTAACAATAAGAACAATGAATGCTGGCCCAGCGTAGATCGGATAGCTCGAGAAGCAGGTTTTAGCAAACGTACTGTTCAACGTTATCTGCGTGCAGTCAAAAACATGGGGGAGATAAAAATTCAACATCGAAGCAAATCCATTAGGACTCGAGGCGGCAAGCAGAAAACGAATCTTTACCAAATCACTTTGCCTTCTTCTCGAGGTAGTGACACAAAAACACCGCAGGTGGTGACAGAGAGCCCCAAAGGTAGTGACAAAGTGACGCCCAAACAGAAAGAGAATAAAAAAATTAACCAAAATAAAGAAATTTGGCCGATAAAAATCGATGATTATAGAGATATCCATAATCCTCAGAACGATTCAATAGCTTTGGCCTGTACAATCACCGGCGAAAAAACAAAATTTGCCCAGAATACATGGAGAAAAATGCTTGGGCAATGCGGAGAAAAAACTTTCAGAGAGTGCCTGGTTAACCTTTGGGGTGAGATAAAAGTGGACAAAATCAACAAACCCGGCGCGATTCTCACGAATAAATTGAAATCATGTATTAGCAGAAAGAATGCTTAAGGATATTATTTTTATGAAGAAACGCACTCCAATAAAGGCGATCAGAGCAAAATGCCTGGATTGCTGTTGTGATCAGCGAAGCGCAGTCCGATATTGCCCGATTCATGATTGCCCGCTCTGGCCGTACCGCATGGGCAAGCGACCAAAACAGGCTCAGGAAGAACAAAACCCTATAGCTAGCTAACGGGTTTTGCCAACAGAATCCTCTTACCCTATCCAACCACCCTTTACAGTTTTGCAATGAGACACTTTTTGAGACAATTAGTCGGCATTTGCTAGGTCTATGACCAGGATAAGCCGACTGGAGTCCACATATCCTTAGGATTTGCCAGGATAAGCCGACTGGAGTCGGCTTTAGCTATGTGTGATAATAGAACTGAAAATGGATTCAGCCAATAGTTACAGTTGTATTATGAGATTTCGTGATTTACAATAATTCTGATAACGAGACTACTCGGTCTACTCAATAACAAGTTCGGTGTAAGAGATGAAATGTAAACGCCGGTCGAAAAGTGCGGCGGTGTAGCGGCGGTTGAAAAGTGCGGCAC
>JBHORK010000044.1:0-19093 GCA_042565725.1 Verrucomicrobiota bacterium | reverse complement strand
TGATTACAGATATACCGGAAGAGACCAAGCCGGCAGCGCCAATGCCTGGTGGAGATATGGGTGGTATGGGTGGTATGGGCGGCATGGGCGGTATGTATTAATTGTAATTAAGTGTTTGACTATACGAAACGGGGCGCATAGAATGCGCCCCGTTTTTCATAATCGATGTTATTCCATTTCTACTCTGGAGGGGAAACTTGAATACTGAGCTGGTGACCGCCGCAAAGGAACGTGTACCGAATCTTCCTGTATTAATCAACATGGTGTCTAAACGCGTTCGTCAACTTAACGCGGGATTTAGACCTTATGTCAAACCCAAGAATCTTAACGAAGATAAGCTGGACATTGCATTACGGGAAATAGCCGAGGGCAAGCTCACGGCTGAAATTGATTTTACGGCTCATCTCAAGGAAGAAGACACCGCCGCATTGTAGTAGAGATCAATATCATGCGGTAGCTTTCTGTCTTCAGCCTGGCGCAAGGGAAGACATGACTTCGCTTTCAGAAAACCCAAACAAAAAACTCGCCGTGAATCGTAAAGCTTTACGGGACTATCAGGTAGTGGAGCGTATTGAGGCCGGCATACAACTACAGGGTACCGAAGTAAAATCCATTAAAAGCAGTCAGATTAGTCTTGCTGGAGGGTTCGCGCGCGTGGCAAAAGGAGAAGTTTTTCTCCACAACATCAATGTCCCTTTATATGAACATGGCAATAAGTTCAACCATGATCCCGATCGAACCAGACGTTTACTTCTTCATAAGGCCCAGATAAATAAGCTTGAGATTCAGATTGAGCAAAGGGGGTTTGCGCTCGTTCCGTTGAGTGTATATATGAAAAGAGGGATGATTAAGATTGAATTAGGTCTTTGCAGAGGGAAACGGCAGAGGGATAAAAGAGAGACGCTGCGGCGCAAAACTGCTGACAGGGAAGCAGAAAGGGAGATAGCAAGGAGGAGCAGGGGGTAAAGGAAACGGCGACACGGCGAAACGGGGACGGAAGCGGAAAGGACCCGCGCCGGGACATTTGTCTTGATGCTAAAGACTTAAAGTGTGATAATTGATATGATTTTAAACTGACAGGAGCTGACTAATGAGTATTGCTTTATTTACCGGAGGCGGGTGGGGTATAGGCGAAATAGCGCTTATTCTTTTTGCACTGCTGCTTCTTTTCGGCGCAAAGAAACTTCCTGCGTTATCCCGTTCGCTAGGCAAAAGCCTCAGTGAATTCAAGAAAGGAAAGGAAGAAGGCGAGAAAAGCCTGAGCGCGGCAAGAAATGAAGTCGAAACACTTGCTGAACATCAGGATAAAAAGACCGAAGAGAAAAAAGAGGAAGCCGGCAAGAATGACGAATGAAAAAATGCCCAAGTACGAAGAATAAGGAATAAGGTTAAAGAATAAGTTTTTTGGAAATCCCAACCTCGTCCTCGGTAGCGCATCTGTACGACATCTCAACCGTTCATTACTCTGATTTCTGATTTACAGAATCGAGCAATTCTTCTGCCATCGGCAGCCACTGACTTTTCGGATAAGCCGCTATGAAATCCTCATAAAGTGTTCGGGCATGTTCATATCGGCCAAGCTGGACTAGGCACCGGGCCTCGCCGAAGATTGCCTGCGGCCTCAGAAAATGGTTTGTGTGCGAGGCTGAAAACTCGGAAAACGACGCGGCTGCTTCTTCAAGCTGATTTTTTGCTTCCATGCAGTGTATTCGTCCTAATTCAGCGGAATCGGCTGCCTGATGATCGGGAAATTTCTGTTTGATTTCACCATACTTATAAAGTGCCAATTCATAATTACCGGTATCAAAATATATCTTGGCAAGTCTCATCATTGCCAGGGGAGTTGTCTGGGCTGAAGGATATTTTGACTCCAGCGATTCCAGGTCCTGCACGGTTTTCGCTGTGTCAAAGGCTCTTGATGCCTCTTTAATTCTGGTGCTGGTGCGGGATTTGTAAAATGTCACAGCCAGGATAAAAACCAAAATAACACATACACCTGTTACCATGTATTTGCCATGACTCAGAAGAAACTCTTTAAGATCCTTTAGCTCATCGTGCTGAATATCTTGCTGAATGTTGTTTTTTTGCATATCATTCATAATGTTATTCGCTACAGAGTACTTAGTGCGGTCTTTGGCTGCAATCAAAAAAAACAGATGATACGGAATACGAAATAATGCTCAGGTTAGGTGTTAATATAGATCATGCGGCAACCCTGCGGCAGGCCAGAGGAACGGACTATCCCGATATATTAGAAGTTGCCAGACTTTGCGAGACTGCCGGCGCGCATGGTATTACCGTGCACTTGCGCGAAGACAGACGCCACATTCAGGACTCGGACGTGTATGCCCTGAAAAAGAGCCTCAAGATACGCTTGAACCTGGAAATGGCCAATATACCGGAAATTGTTGCTGTGGCACTTGATGTGCATCCTGATGAAGTCTGCATCGTTCCGGAAAAACGAGAAGAACTTACAACAGAAGGCGGCCTGGATGTTGTCGGCCATATGTCAGAACTTGCCGGCACCATAAAAGCGCTGAGTGATGCGAGAATAATTGTAAGTCTTTTTATTGATCCTGAGACTGACCAGATCAAGGCTGCCGCAGAACTGGGGGTTCCGTGTATTGAATTACACACAGGAACTTATTGCAACGCGGACAATAAGGAAGCGGAACTGGCGCATCTGATCAGCGGCGCGATCTATGCGCATGAATTAGGAATCAAGGTCAATGCCGGACATGGGATCAACCTGGGGAATATAAAAAACATCCTTAATATTCCTCATATTGACACATTGAATATTGGCCATAGTATTGTGTCACGTTCAATTTTTGTGGGCATGGAGCAGGCTGTGCGGGAAATGATGAAGAAAATGGAAGAATATCCAATATCCAACAAGGAATAACCAATTACGAAGGGAAGGCAAAATCCCTGAGTTCCAAAGATAATGTGATTTCGATGTTGTTCAAAAGCATAGATGAGGACAAAGAAGAAATAGCCGAAGGAAAACTGTTGGACATTGGATATTCCTTGTTGGATATTGAGTGTTCAAGGCTGTAACCTATTGGCCGGATGCGAGTTAACTCTGCGGCAGGGAATAATTTTTGATAGAATTGGGGCAAAGGAAGATATGAATAATGGGCATAACATATTGGGTGTAGGAATCGATATTATAGAAAACGAGCGTATGGAAGAGATGATCCGGCGCCGGGGCGAGAAATTCAAAGACAAGGTTTTTCTTCCCAAGGAACAGAAATACTGCGATGCCAAGGCGTCGGCGAGCCATCATTACGCGGCAAGATTTGCGGTGAAGGAGGCTGTGACCAAGGCATTTGGAACGGGAATAGGGCCGCATATAAGCTGGTTGGACATGGAAGTTGTGAGAAATCATGCAACAGGCGCGCCATCGGTCAAGCTCCTGGGTAAAGCGCGGGAACTGGCTGAAGCTCGCGGTGTACGTGAAATATTGATAAGCCTTTCACATACAAGAAATTATGCCGTTGCGCATGCGCTGGTGGTAGGGAATGGTTGATGGTTGATGGTTGATGGCTGATGGTTGATGAGAAGAAAGATATGAAATTTGTCAGCACAGAACAGATGCGTGAACTTGACCGGAAGACCATTGAAAAGTTTGGTGTGTCGGGCGAGACTCTGATGGAACGCGCGGGGATAGGTGTGGCGGATGCTGTCCTGCGTTTGGCAGGTATATCCAGGATTATGGATCCTTTTATTCGGCTTTTGGCAGGCAAGGGCAATAATGGCGGAGACGCTTTTATGGCGGCTAGGTATCTTGTTGAACAGGGGTTGAATGTTGAAGTATGGATTGCCGGCCAAGCTGACGCGATAAGCGGTGATGCCCTTACGCATTTCAATATGATGAAATCGGCAGGAGTTTCTCTTTGTGAGCTTCCCGAAGAAAAAGACTGGAATAGTGATTCTGTATTAGATTATCGGGCAGCGGATATTCTTGTGGACGGTATACTGGGCACGGGCATCAGCGGCGCGGCGCGGGGCCCCGCAAAAGGGGCGATTAATTATATTAACGCGCATTCTGAGAATGGACTGGTTGTTTCAATAGATGTGCCGTCAGGAATGAATTCTGATACCGGCAAGGCAGAAGGCGAAGCTGTAAGAGCTGATATTACGGTAACGATGGGGCTTCCTAAGCTTGGGTTGTCCGAAATTGAGGCTTTGGACTATGTGGGCAGCGTTGAAGTTGTTGATATAGGGATCCCGGACGAGTTGGTAGGGAATATTCAATGTAACAGAGAGTTGATAACCGCGCAGGATCTAAGCGGAACAATCAAGCGTCGCGCGGGAAATTCGCATAAGGGTAATTTCGGGCATGTTCTGCTTGTTGGCGGCGCTTCGGGATATGCCGGCGCCATTGCATTGGCGGCAAGAGCCGCGATGCGTTCAGGAGCGGGCTTGGTTACAGTACTGGCGCCTGGGTCTGTAGCACCTGTGGTTGCCGGCATCGCGCCGGAAGCAATGGTTCATTGGGCATGTGAGACCGAGGCGGGATCATTGTCGTCAGATTGTCTGTCTAAATGGGACAGAGACATAAATGATTTTGACGCGGTTCTTATAGGACCGGGGATAACAACTCATGATCAGTCCCGTTTGCTTGTAGAGCATGTTCTTGAAAAATGCCGCAAACCACTGGTGCTGGATGCTGATGCTCTTAATGTGCTGGCTGGTAATGCCGAAAAATCAACTGCTGCTGATTGTCCTGTTGTGATTACACCGCATCCCGGAGAAATGGCGCGTCTTCTTGGATGTTCGAGCGGGGATGTGCAGGCTGATCGATGCGGCACAGCTTTAAAGGCGGTAAACGATTTTAATGCAGTAACAGTTCTTAAAGGTGCGCGCACTGTTGTCGTGGAAAAGGGGCAGGTGCCGCACATTAATTCAACCGGCAACCCGGGTATGGCTTCGGGCGGGACAGGTGATGTGCTCAGCGGTCTTATCACAGGATTGATTGCTCAGGGCCTTAAACCATTTGATGCCGCGCGTATAGCGGTTTATCTGCATGGCCGGGCTGGTGATAATATCGCCAGGAATTCTTCTCAGGCGGGTATGATAGCAGGCGATATAATTGAAGAATTGCCGAATGTTTTGAGGGAGATAACAGCAAGGTAGATATGGGACGAGTTCGAACCTTGCCACGCGATGCGTGGCCGCGACATTCAGAACCACAGATATTATATATGGGGCGAGCGACGGGATTCGAACCCGCGACATTCAGAACCACAATCTGACGCTCTAACCAACTGAGCTACGCCCGCCATATGCTATCAGCAGCGAAGATTAATCTTTTGTTCTCTTCGCGTCCATCAGGATTTGTTCTTATTATGCTGATTTTGGTGTTTTTGGCAAATAGAGTTTTTCAAAGAAGCAAGATGTTGTATCAGTGTGTTGTAGACTTGTTCTGTGCTTATAGCTGCAAGGCTCTCAGTGGTTGGTTTACGGCTTTGAATGATTTGGGCTTCGGCACAGCGCAATCCCCATAATCTGGAATCGGTAGGCCCGTAGAGCGCGACAACAGGTATTCCCAGTGATGCCGCGATATGTGTTATGCCGGAATCGTTCCCCATATAAGCATGACATGCAGACAACGTTTCCGCCAGCTCGACCAGAGAACAGCCGGAAAGAACAGGGATCTGGCGTTTTTCTTTCTGAACAGTATGCTCAATTTCCGAGTCGGCTTCCCCTGTAATAAGCATGGGAGAAAAGATTGTTTCTCTGGTCAGCTTGTCAGAGAGTTCAAGGAATTTTTCTATGGGCCAGTTTTTTTTCGGGCTACCGCTTCCCGGGTGTATGGCAATAACCTTGTTGCCGATTTTTTTTATGCGTTCCCTGCCATTTGCGATGTTGTCTTTTTTGAGCTTGAGTTGCGGATATTCGGATTTTTCGGGATATATGGCAAGAGACTCCAGCGGCTTGAACAGGTGCTCCACTGCGTGTGTGTTTTCAACCATGGGAGATCCGTATATTACGTGTTTGGCGCCAGCGGTTATAAGATTTGTTTTGACCGTGGATGATGGATCGTACAGGTAAGAAATGATAATATCAAATGATCGCACATATGATTTCTGGTCCTCCTGCAGACCTGGCGCGAGGGAAAAATAGTGCGCTACACCTGCGCTGTCCAGAGAGGTGATTTTGTCCGCCAGCCCTGTGGCGAGCGCCAGGTTGGCTATGTGTGGGTACCCTGTGACCTCGATATAGGCCTCCGGCCACCGCTTGCGGAGAGCTCGGATGGCGGGAAGTGTCAGGATAAAATCTCCTATTGCCCCGCCTCTTAAAATAAGAATTCTAGGTGCTGTCATGGGTCATTTGCTTTTTAAATTATATAATAATAACAATGTAATCCCTCATTACTTGACACCATTGATTAATAGCATGCATTATATGGTTTACCCGTATATTGCATGAACAAAACGAAAAGGATTTTATAAAGACTTAGAACAATGATAATTGTGAATATTTCTAACATCAAATTAAAAGGTGCACTTTGTAATATTAATAATTTTCAAATATTTTTCATTTTGTTCACCCTGCGGGCCAGTTCAGATCACGCAAGTCTCTGTGTTCCAGCGAGTTGGCAGTAGTTACTACAGCTCAACTCGCTGCGCCTTGAGTCTTGCATAATCTGAACTGGTGCAATAAGCGGGGTCGTCAGGTTTTATAAACCAGAAAAAGGCATATTTATGGCAAATACTGATTCCAGCACGGATAAAAAATCTTTTTCCGGTTATCAGTTCGGGACTTTCAAAGGGGTATTTACTCCGAGCATTCTCACGATCCTTGGGGTAATAATGTATCTCAGGTTCGGGTGGGCGCTGGGAAACGTCGGACTTGCGAAGACGTTGGCTATTGTAACAATAGCTTCTTCTATTACTTTTTTAACAGGGTTATCTCTATCCTCGCTGGCCACAAACATGAAGGTTAAGGGGGGTGGAGCTTATTTCATAATATCCAGATCGCTGGGTATAGAGGCGGGTGCGGCGGTTGGCTTGCCTCTTTTTCTTGCTCAGGCGCTGGGTATTGCCTTTTACATTGCGGGTTTTTCTGAATCGCTGGTAACAGAATTTCCAGAGCTGATTCCTCACCTTGCGGCAAAGGCGGGTTTTTCTGAGTCACTGGTTATTCTTTGTCAGAATTATGACACCCAAATCGTTGGTGTAATAACTTTATTAGCGCTTACGGTATTGGCTTATAAATCTGCGGATCTTGCTCTCAAAAGTCAGTTTATAATTATGGCCGTAATAATTGTGTCACTTATATCTTTTTTCTTTGGCGGTAAACCGGATGCTGGCCTTGAAATATCTACGGGACATGTTATTGCCCGGCAGTCGTTCTGGCCGGTGTTTGCCGTCATTTTCCCCGCGGTTACAGGAATAGAAGCCGGTATTGCAATGTCGGGAGACTTGAAAGATCCTGCCAAGTCGCTTCCGCGCGGGACAATAGGCGCGGTACTTTTAGGTTATGCTGTTTACGTCGCTATAATTCTTTTTTTATGGTCGGCAGTGGCGAACAGGGATTTGCTTATCAGTCATCCGATGATGATGAGGTTTGTCGCAAGATGGGGAGGGCCGATACTTCTTGGCGTATGGTCCGCGTCTCTGTCCAGCGCCATGGGTGCCCTGCTGGGTGCGCCGCGTACTCTTCAGGCCCTGGCGCGTGATAGGGTTATTCCGGGTATCTTCGCGCGTGGTTTCGGCAAGGGTAATGACCCGCGTATTGCTACCGCAACGGCGTTTCTTGTAGGGTTGGCAGGAGTGCTTCTCGGTAATTTGAATGTCATTGCCCCTATTCTGTCGATGTTTTTTCTTACCTCTTACGGTCTGCTCAACATATCTGCCGGACTGGAAGAACTCGCGGGTCCTCCTTCCTGGCGTCCGAAATTCAGAGTGCATTGGATTATATCGCTGACAGGCGCGTTTGGCTGCTTTGCGGCCATGTTTATGATTAATGCCGGCGCAACATTCATAGCAGCATTCGTAGCAATTGGCGTCTACGCGATCATGGAAAGACGCAGTTTAAGAGCACGATGGGGAGATATACGCAGTGGTGTTATGATGCTGGTTGCCCGTTATGCTATTCTGGGTCTGGCCAGACGAAAACCCGACGAGCGGACCTGGAAGCCGAACATACTCGCGTTGAGCGGATCGCCTGCGAGTCGTTGGTATCTGATAGAATTGGCCAATGCCATTTCGCATAATCGCGGTTTCCTTACAATCGCGGCAATTGTGCCGGAAGATACAAATACCGAACGTGTAAAAAACATTACACAGACTATTACTGAATACCTGGACAAGCGCGAAGTGTCGTCTGTGGTCAAGGTGTACCCGGCTGAGTCTCCCCTGCTTGGAGCACAGACGCTGGTGCAGACTTACGGTTATGGGCCAATCAGCCCCAATACCATCATGCTTGGTGAAACCGAACAGGCGGAAAATTATCAGCCGTTTGCTCAACTGATTAAACTGGTCAATTTCCAGAAACAGAATCTTGTTGTTATGCGTGAAAGCGATGAGGTTAAAGAATTTCAGGAGAAGAACCGTATTGATGTATGGTGGTACGGTACGCAGCAGAATTTGGGATTGATGCTGGCTCTGGCGCATCTGCTCAAGCAAAGCCCCGGCTGGCGCAGTGCGGAGCTTGTGTTAAAAAGCATTATCAAAGAACCGGAACAACGTCCGGAAACGTTGGAAAGACTTGAGGATTTTATCAGTAAGGTGCGTCTGACCGCCAAGGCTGAAGTTTTGATTGAAGGGACCGGTGGTATATTTGAGACTATGCGGACAAGTTCGCAAGGCGCGGATCTGGTATTGATGGGAATGCGGGCGCCCGAACAGGATGAGCCTGTCGATAAATACAGCCGATATTACGAAAGCCTGCTTGCTCATACCGAAGGTCTGCCGCCTGCCGCCCTTGTCCTTGCCGCCGAAGAAATGGATTTCTACGCAATCTTTCAGGAGTCGTAAGCGAGGAGTCAGGAGTCAGGATTCAGGATGAAGGAAGGAAAGCGACACGGGGACGCGGCGAAGGGGCGAAAGAAGAAGATTTTAGGTTTTTGGTGTTAGGTTTTAGGGAAGAGAAAAGATGATGCTGAAATTGGAAATTAGAGAAAAAATGAAAACGCGTTTAAATAATATTCTGATAATAATATTTTTTCTGATGGTCATAATGACCCGGCCCGGGTATTCGGAAAAAGAGAATGATAAAAAACCTGAGCCCCAGATTGTTTCTATGTCAACCCTGTTTGAAGCAGGAGATCTGTTATGGAAAATGCCGCAGAATGAATTCCTGAAGAAGTATGCTCAGAAATATAAGTTCCATTGGGTTTCAGCCGACCGGAAGGATTCGATACGTTCCGTTATGTCATCATTAACGTTTCTTGATTTCAAGGTGCATGAACTTCTGGTTTCTTTCAAGGATGGTAAGATCGGGGAAATAAGAATATCGTTTTTTAACAGAGGCGATACCGGCGAAATAAAGAAGACGGAATTTGAGAGACTGGTTAGAACTGTTCAAGAAGCAATCACTTCCTGGACGGGCGAAAGACAGACTAAAGGACCTCAGACGAAAAGATTGAGCAGTGTCAGAAAGGAATCCGCAATCTGGACACGCAAGCAGGATCAGGCAAAGCTGGAATGGTCTTATTCTACGGGCAGTAAAAGAAAGGATGGATTTACATATCGGCCTGAATATATAAATTTCCAGATTCAAGCATTTGATAAGTCTAAAGATTACCGAAGCCGTCTTGCACAGCAAAGCAAATCAAAATCTACGGTTTCGCTTTCAAAATTAAAATCCAGCATTAAAAAGGAAAGTAACGGCGATATTTTTATTCAGGGCATACCTATGGTTAATCAGGGTCAGAAAGGGTATTGCGCTGTCGCAACTGCAGAGCGCATTATGCGTTATTATGGGCGTGATATAGACCAGCACCAGTTGGCTCAGCTGGCCCAGACGGGAACGGGCGGCGGTACAAGTCCAGCGGCTATGATAAACGCATTGAGAAAGCTGGGGCTTTCTTTAGGATGTAAAGTCGAGTCGCTTATGGAATTCAAGGTTATGACTTTCCTCAAGCTGATAGACGACTATAACAAGGTCGCCAAGAAACGTGGAAAAAAAGTAATCAACTATGAAAATCTAAAGGTTCTTAATGCGGGGGCAATCTACAATGATATGGATGCTGACGCCCTTAAAGAATCTCGCCTTAAGAAAAAAGCCGATATGGACAAATTCCAGAAGTTTATTAAGAAGTATATCGACAAGGGCATTCCTTTGGTTTTGAGCGTGATGCTGGGAAAGATTGAAGAGAAGGAAATTCCGCAAGCCAGGGGAGGGCATATGAGGCTGATAATCGGTTATAATCTCAAGAGT
Source organism: Verrucomicrobiota bacterium (assembly GCA_042565725.1). Lineage (GTDB taxonomy): Bacteria > Verrucomicrobiota > Kiritimatiellia > UBA8416 > JBHORK01 > JBHORK01. Next base: position 8,698 of record JBHORK010000044.1, on the reverse strand, counting down.
AAAGAGATTATATACTCCGACACATGGGGATCGGGTCACGAATTCAAAAAAATGTCCATGGAAGACGTATGGTGTATAACTACGGGTTTGTATACCGTGGAGCCGCGATACACCTCTTTTTAGGAGATAGAATTCAGAATTCAGGAGTTAGAATGAAGAAGGCAGTAATCTGCGGGATCAACTGCCATAATAAGCTTTCTGAGTTCCAGGAAAAACTTGTTATACCTGCCCAACTTGAAATCCGGATATGTCCAGTCGTGATGGATGCATCCGTTCTTGTCAAAATTCATTGTTGTCTCAGCGTAAATACCGTCTCTTAAATAGATTCTGTGTGAAAAGTTTTTTGCTGTGGCAAGTATGACCTTTGCGGGTGTTACGTATCCGGGATCAAGATTTACTGTTCGCCGTTTACCGCCATCTTGTTCAACGGCAAATTCCTTCTCAATGCTGTTGGTTTTGACTTTGATGTCCGCAAGCCTTGCAGGATCAATCAGCTCGACAAAAGAAACAAATTTGCGCAGAAGATTATTGCCCATTTCTTTGTCATAATAATCTGTGGAAGGAAACGGAAAAATGTCACTCTGTTGATCTATGTCGCCGAACAGGCTGGTTAATGTTCCCTGCGCTGTTTTTAAAACATCTTCATTCCACGCGATCATGCCGCAGAAAAGTTTGACTGGTTTGACTGGCCTGATTTGAACCATAATTCCTCAAGAGCTGACAAGCTATAAAATAAGATGACATGAATTAACATGGTAAATATGTAACCCTTGCTATTCCCTGCTATCCCTTTCCAGCCCTTGCTACCCCCTTCCTATACACGCTTTTACGCAGACCCCGCAGATGTGCTGGCCTACGAACGATATTCCTGTGAATTCATTAAGCTTACTGATGCACGCGTTCAGATCAAAATCATCCGGCCTCTCTCCTATAGCATTGGCAGGACAGACCTCAATACATGCGCGGCATGAACCGCAGTCACCTGTATATGGCTTGTCATCTTCAAGCGGCATGTTTGTTAGAACAGAAACATATCTCATCTGTGAGCCGTGCTGTGGGTGGACCAGCAGGTTGTTTCGGCCGATGTAACCGATACCGCCTGTTTGCCCAAGTAATTTATGAGATATATGGCCCGATAAAGGTTCTTTGCTGATGTACTGCGATGCTGGAACGGCCAGCGCCTTAAAGCCGGCATCCTGAATCCTGTCTGCGACAAGCAATGCGGCGCGATCAAGCTGATAATTGGCCTGACGATAATTATGAAAATAGATTGGCGTGGGTTTGTCGATTATGCTTTCCAGGGCGGCTTTCTGTAGTTTCATGCCGAAAACAACAGCGCGCGAATAGTCACCCGGCACATTATTCAGCAAGTTCGGTATCTTTTTTTTTAGCTCCACCAGATCCGCGATACCAAACGTCTTCGCGCCTATATCACGGGCGACAGTTTCCAGTTCACTGCGGAACTTTGCAATGTTGATATTTGTCTTTTTATTGCTCATAAAGAACTTTGGCCACTACAGAGTTTTGTCTTGTAAATTTGAACATCGAACATTGAACACTCAACATTGAACTTCGAAGTCGGGATTTTTTTTCAATGTTCAATGTTCGAAGTTGAACGTTCGATGTTCGATTTGCTCTTTAGCCTATACCCCAGTAGTTCCTTCCTATCCCTTCCTACCCCCTGCTATCCCTTTCCATCCCTTCCTGTCCCTTTCTTCTCAAAACGTTCCATCTTCCATGCCTTCTATAATTTCCTGCAGTATCTCGTCCCATGCTCCTGATTTTTCTGCCGACCTGATAAGTTCAGTAACAAACGATGAAAATACTGAAGGGTGTTTTGTCAGTGCCTCACTTAAAGCCGTTCCATGTTCTATATCTTCGAGAAGAGAAGACAGTGTTTTTTTGAAAGAGCCATCAGTTTCCTCTTCAATGATAACTTTCATTGCGCGCAGGATAGGAACCCGGCCGCGCGTGAGCCTTGAGAATCTTTTCCAGAATAGCGCCAGTTGAAGCTGTTTTTCGGATGCTTTCATGGGAAGATATGGTATCATAGTCCAGCATTCTGTAAAGAGGGGGAATTTGTACAGCATGGAACATGAACTTTTTGTTATTTTGGTCTTGCGGTAGCCCGCGCACTGCTGTAAACGGTTCCTATGTATACCTGTACATTTAGCGATAGCAGCACAAATTAAACGGGGAGAGCTAAGCATGCCAGCCAACAAACGAAAAGCTGCAAAGAAACAAAAGAGCAAACTCGAACCTTGTGACAAAACCCGAATCCTGATTGTTGACGATGAAAAAATGGTGCGCGAAGTATTTATGAGAATTATGTCTTTCAGCCTACCGGACTGCCGTATTGATATGGCGGTTAACGGGGCGGAGGCAATCAGTTCTTTCCGAGAAGCGCGTCACGGAGTTCTGCTCATGGATCTGCGTATGCCCGTTATGGATGGTGAGGAAGCATTCAATAAGATTGAGGCGCTGTGTCGGGAGAACAAATGGGAAATACCGGCTGTTATTTTTTGCACGGGATATGTGCCGTCAGATGATATTCAAAAAATAGCTGAAAACAACCGGAAACATGCTCTCCTGAAAAAACCCGTGACCAATGATGTTCTCATTGAAACAATTAAGTCCAGGTTGTAAAATAATATTCTTCTGGTTTTCAGCTCATCGCCATAGTTTATGCCGATCCCGTGCCAACCGTTCTTTTACTTCATTAATTTTTTCTAATGAAATGACTTTCGTGTTTTCCTCGTTCTGATTCTTGAGCAGTGTTCTTATTGTCGTGTACGTTTCAGTTAATGTATTGCGGTCCACTGGATTTCGCAGAAGGCTCATTCCTCTTTGATATGATTGCTCTGCAAGTTGTCCATTATTCAGCCATTTCACGGCAATATTAATCATGTCTATATGAGGCTTTATTTCGTTTGGAAACTCCTGGATGATTTTCTCGTACTCCTGTTCCGCTTCGGCGTATTTACCTTTCGCCACAAGTGATTCCGCGATACCGTATATCGGTTTCGGTTCGGTTGGGCGATGTGTTCGGATAATAAGCCTGGAAAGATAGCCCGCAATATCCGAAGCTACCAGCATGGCGGCTGCCAGTATAAAGAAAGGACCAAGCCATCCAAGCCTTGGATAAGAAAAAAGAAACAACGGAATAGCAATACCCCACCGGATAATGCGGCTCCATAGTATGCGTTTTTGTTCCTGTTTCCAGAGGGCAATACATTTATTTTCGAATTGTTGATCCCTGTTCATCTGAGCTAATTGTATCGAGAAGATCGGGAAAAAGACAGAAAGTTCTGCCGTCTTGAAATACAATTAAGCAGTTAAAAGGATCGTATTAATCGCTTTTGCAAAACTAGTCCATTGCTCTAATCGAAGGTTAAGCAACTCTTTGCCCTTTCGGGTGATTTGATAGTACTTTCCTTTTCGTCCCGTTCCTGTCGTCTGCCATTTGCTCTCAATAAGTCTTATGTTTTCCATACGGTGCAGACATGGGTACAACGTACCTTCTTTCCACTGAAATTGATTTCGTGTTCTTTGATTAACTATCTTGATAATTTCATACCCGTACATAGAACGTTCGTTTACAAGTTTAAGCACAATTGGCTGAACAACACTGCGCATTAAATCACTGTAAGAATCCATAATTATATCTCCTGCAGGTTTTTACACATTCACTGATCATTACATGATACTCATACAATAATCGGGTAAAATATCATACCTCGAGCTTCGAGGTATGCCAACCGAAAAACCAAATTAATTGAATATCAGGTAATTTACAGATTTCCTGCTCTTTAGCGCTATGTTATTATCTCAATCGGCACAGCATTGTCATGGCACAACAACAATTTTTAACGCGCCGGTCGATGGGTCTGCCTGTGTCGCGACTGCTTCATTGAAATCGTCCAGACTGAATTTGTGGGTCACCAGCGGCTTGCCGTCAATTTTACCTTCTACAAGAAAATCTCTGGCTTTAAGATAAGAATCCTGTGCTGAACTATTCGCGCCGTGCACGTTTAATTCTCTGTAATGAATGAGGTTCAGGTCGACAGGTGAGATCGGGTCGGATTTAGGCATCCCGGCAAAGATGGAAAGATGTCCGCCGTATGCAAGAAGCTTTATGCCTGTTTCCGCCAGAAACTTTACGGAAGCGGCAACTATTACAGCATCGACACCATGTCCGTTTGTCTTTTCTTTAACCCATTCTTCCGGTTTGTTGTCACGACTGTTAACGAAGTTGTCAAAGGGCAGCCCCTTGTCTTTAAGCATATCCAGTCTTTCCTGAGACACATCCATTATTGTGATACATTTAGCACCGCGCGCTTTTGCCACCAGTCCATTAAGAACTCCTATGATGCCGCCACCGAAGATGAGAACGTGTTCCATGTCTTCAAGCGGGACATATTGCATGCCGTTTACACAGCAGCTTAAAGGTTCGATTAATGTTCCTTCTTCCGCCGAAATTGTTTCCGGTATGGGGATCAGGCAGCCCTGATCAACGCCTGCCTTGGGCATGATTGTGTATTCCGCGAATCCGCCGTTAAACTGGTATCCCATCGCAACAAAACCTTCTTCGCAGAGATTGTGTCGATTAATTTTGCACATAGGGCATTTTCCACAGCCGATTACCGTCTGGACAATATAACGTTCGCCCTCTTTGATGTCCGTAACACCTGATCCAACTGCCGCCACTCTTCCTGTGATTTCATGACCGACAATTGAAACATCAACATGCTTTTCGCCTTTAAGCACTCTCTGGTCGGTTCCGCACAGCGCGCAAGCTTCAACTTTCAATAACACTTCGCCTTCCGCAGGTTTCGGGGTTGGAACTTCTTCGATTTCAATAACACCTGGTTTCTTGATAACTGCTGCTTTCATGTTTTCTCCCGTTTAAGTAAGAAAAGATTCTACCACGGAGAACACGGAGGCACAGAGAAGAAAAGAAAAAAATTTTGGCAAATCTGTGAGCCACTCGAAGCGAGGTCTCCCATATTTGCCAAAAGATTGCATTCTGGAGGACACGGAAACGACGTTATGGGAACAATTTGCGTTCTCGCGATATGTTGTTGCCTCTTCTTCCTCTTCTTTGCTGAACCGTTGCGGAAATTTGCGCCGCGTCGCTTTTGCAAGCGGCCACTTAGCCCCACAGGGCTGACGTGGAATCCGCCATCTGGCGGAGAACAAATTAACGCAACACTCCTTTTATTCTTCTCCGTATCTCTGTGACCTCCGTGGTTTTATTCTTCTTTTCATTAAAAAATAAACTAACCAATCTCTACCACTGCTTTTATTACCCCATCAGCATATTCCGATACAAGGTCAAAAGCTTCTTTTGTTTGATTAAGCTCGAATCGATGCGTGATCATAAAATCAATATCTGTCTTTCCGCTTTCTATCATGTTGATTGCCGATGAAACGCAGTTGTTTTGTCTACGAACATTCTGAACGCATATTTCTCTTTGTCTCATTTCATGCGGAGAAAAAGATATCCGGTCTGTTTCGGGAATTCCGATAATAAGCAGTTTTCCGCCCGGTTTCAAAATAGAGACAGCTTGATCCAAGGCATCCTGCTGGCCGCAGCATTCAAAAACCACGTCCAGCATGGACGGTTCATGCTTTATGATTTCTTCGACAATATCAATTTTATCAGGATTTCCCGTCCATACGGCTCCCGCGGTTTGGGCGGCATTCAGACGCGTATCGATTTTGTCTGTAACATAAATCTTTTCCGCCCCTTCCGCCAAAGCCGATACAAGAACACTCAATCCTATTGGGCCGGCTCCAAGAATCGCAATGCTTTTCCCTTTAATCGGCATGGATAATTTCAGTGCATATAACCCTATGGAAAGCGGTTCCGCCAATACGGCCTGTTCAAGGGTTATGCTTTCACTTACAGGAAAACAGCACTCTTCCGGTATGACAATGTATTCGCGCAGACAGCCGTCCACCTGACCCGGACAGCCGAGAAAACGCAGATTCCGGCAGGTATGTTTTCTGTTGGCAAGACACTGATCGCATTTGCCGCAGGCCATGCCAGGGTCTACGGCCACGCGATCGCCTTTTTTAATATGTTTAACATCGGCTCCCGTTTCCTGGACTGTGCCTGCAAATTCGTGACCAACTATAAAAGGATATTCAACAACCTTATTTCCTATTCTGCCGGTAGTGTAGTAATGAACGTCGGATCCGCATACACCGACGGTCCCCACTTTAATCAGCACATCGGTGCTGTTTTTTAAGTCGGGTTCGGGTATATCGCGGATCTCCATCTCCCGAATATCCGTTAAATATACAGCTTTCATAATATGTTTAGTTAGGCCGGGCGGGCTTATTCTTTTGTTGTTTATCTAATAGCAGAATGAATTTCGTTCGAAAATTGAATCCGCAGCTCACCACTTCTGCAGCGTTCTCGCCTCCCTCACGTATACTTATATCCTCTGGAGCCATAGGCTCCAACGGAGCCGAGGCCAGTTCAGTCGGCGACGTCCACGCCCTTGGCGTGGCAAGCTTGCATACTTGTCCCGCCAAAGGCGGGAAGCGGCAATCTGCTGATCCAATTTTCGAATCCCGATGTGCTTACGCGATCGGGAAACGAAATTCATCCTGCGGTTTACATCGCCGTCCCCCCTGCACCAGAGCAAAGCACGGTGCGGGGCATGGCCGGCGAGTTATGCCCAAGTTCATAGCTAAAAGTATCTGCCTGTATTTCTTGAATATGCACAATGCTTGTCTTCGGCTATCGTTTTTCGTTTTGCTTTCCAGTTCTCATATGTTTGAAGAGTGCCGAAGTTATTTTTTTAGATGAAGCACCCTCCTTCAGGCAAAGTTACGGCGAGGCAAGCAGGTGCTTTGTTTTCCCTTCGTTATTGGATATTCCTTGCTGGATATTGGATATTCAATTTTGCATGTTCAGCTCAGCATGACTTGACCGCCGGTAACGGGTACTGCCTGGCCGGTTTCGTATTCCTGGTCATGCAGGTAAAGAATAGCTTTAGCCACATCTTCGGGCAGACAGCCTCTTCCCATCGGCACTTTGGAAACATAAGAATTCTTCACATCTTCAATAGTCTTTGCTCCGGGTACTTTTCCGGCCTTGAGATATTGTACAAAAAGCCCCTTTTCGGGATCGGACCAGAGCGGACCTTCGAAATAATTTCCCGGACAGACGGCATTGACTTTGATGTTGTACGGCGCCAGCTCCATGGCAAACGATTGCGTAAGACCGATCGCACCGAATTTACTGCCGGCATACGCGAAATTCTTATTGCTCCCCTGCAGACCAGATTTGGAGTTAACCTGAATAATATCCATGAAATGATGCGGATTAATCTTGTGCTGCAGCTTCATTATCGGCGCCACTGATTTGGCGCACAAATAATATCCTTTGTAATTCACGCTGGTAACCAGATCGAATGATTTCTCGTCCATCTCTTCAAGCGATCCCGCCTTGAGCACGCCGGCATTTGCAACAAACATGTCAACGCCTCCGAACGCGTTGATAGCCTCAGCCACGCAGGCTTCAAGAGACGCTGAATCCGTAACGTCAGTATGACAGAATATCGCGGTGCTGTCCCCATACTCTTTGTTAAGAGTTTCCGCGAATTCACGGCCCAGCTCATCGATGAGATCGGCGATCACAACGCAACAGCCGCGCATAACCAGTTCCTCGGCAATGCCTTTGCCGAACCCCTGTGCGCTTCCCGTGATTACGGCCACACAGCCGGGCAGACGGAAGCATGATTCGTGCTCGTCAGATTCGTCTTTGTATTGTTTTTCCTTAAGCAGTGAATCCATAATATGTTTAGCTTCGCTCCCGCTTCTTCCCACGGCGAATATGCCTTCATTTTTGACCGCAATGCTTTTAGGAACGTTATCCGTTTCATGTGCAACAGACGTTATGGCATTTGTAAGCGTTTGGGCGTCAGGCATTTCCGAGAAATATAAAATCGGTTTTAATCCGACTTTTTCGGCCATGGCCTCAAAGGATGATGACAATTTAACTGCCTGTTTGGAATCATCAAGAGAGACAATCACAAGCGGCTCGCCGGGCTTTCCCGTGATGTCCGGATTGGAACAGGTCATACGTATTGTAATTGCAGTATCAAGTAAGCTCTGTTTTGTCATAATTAGTTCTCCTTGCGATTATTGGTTCTGTAATAAATTACCCGCTGAACCACTCTTCTTCCCCCTTAAGATCCCCTTTTCTTCGGATATTTAGACAGGATCAACAGGATTAACAGGATGGGAAGATTTTTTTCTCAGAAATCTACGTCCTCGGCCCTTTCTTTTTACTTCCACCTTTTGGGCTTTCATGTCAGCCTTGACCAGCTCTATTAGCATGCACTTCATATGCACATCCAATGATTTTCTCTGTAAGATCTTTTTGCTCTAACATTATTTTGCCTCCTTCAGGCTGTGATAGTTCTTTCTGTTAGAACAGCTTATTTCTCTATTGTTTCCCCCTTCCTTGATCATGTTAATCCTGTTGATCCTGTCTAAAATTATCCTCTTACGAGGTTTGTTGTCTCAGTTTATTTTGCAGCACTATCATTCAGCCACTTAAATGCTTTTTCTTCTCCCATATCTTCCAGTTTCTTTGCCTGCCTGACGGTTAAAGGCGGCATTTTGCCGACTGCCTCAAAGAAATCATTTTTCTCTTTTACATTGCTGAACTCATTGTTCG
>JBHORK010000043.1:0-19697 GCA_042565725.1 Verrucomicrobiota bacterium | reverse complement strand
ACGGCACAATAGCCGGACTGCAGGAAGTAAATGTTCCTGAAAAAACGGCGGGCAAACATAAGATGATTCCTACCGTACCGGAACATGCTCCTGAATTCGTCCAGAATGTAACGGCAACAATCATGCAGCAGAAGGGCGACAATCTTCCTGTCAGCGCCATGCCGGTTGACGGAACATGGCCGACTGCAACAACGCAATACGAAAAACGGAATATTGCCGTTGAAATACCCGAGTGGAATACTTCGCTTTGTATTCAATGCACGCAATGCTCGCTGGTATGTCCGCATGCCGCCATTCGAACAAAGATTTATGACTCCAAATGCCTGGATCATGCGCCGGAATCCTTCAAGTCTCTTGATGCCAAGGGGAAAGCGTTTGAAGGCATGAAATTCACAGTGCAGGTTGCGCCGGAAGACTGCACGGGCTGCGGCGCATGTGTAGAAAATTGTCCGGGCCGCGAGCGCGATAAGGAAACAAAGCAGGAGACAGGAAAACGCGCCATTATGATGGCCGACCAGATTCCGCTAAGAGATAAAGAAGCTGAAAACTTCGCCTTCTTCCTGGATATCCCGGATACAGACTTAAAACTGTTTAATCAGGCAACAATTAAAGGCAGTCAGCTCTGCCGCCCGTTATTCGAATTCTCGGGAGCATGCGCGGGCTGCGGTGAGACGGCTTACGTTAAGCTTCTGTCACAATTATTCGGTGACAGGGCTATTATAGCCAATGCCACGGGGTGCTCTTCAATCTATGGCGGTAATCTACCTACAACCCCTTACTGCCAGAGAGATGACGGGCGCGGCCCGACATGGTCAAACTCACTGTTTGAGGACAACGCTGAATTCGGGTTCGGAATGCGCCTGACAGTCGACAAATTCAATGCCTACGCACTCGAACTAATCGACAAAATAATGAGCGGCGCCTGTAAGTGCAATAATCCGCCTTCAGCCCTCATGACCGCCATTAAAGATGCTGATCAATCCAATCAAATTGCAATAGAAGAACAGCGTGAACGCGTTGCCGAACTCAAAGACAAACTGGCAAATTGCGATTGTTCCGAATGCAAACAACTCATTTCTGTTGCTGATTATCTGGTGAAAAAATCCGTATGGATCCTTGGTGGAGACGGATGGGCATACGATATCGGTTACGGCGGGCTTGACCACGTACTGGCGTCCGGAAGAAATGTCAACGTCCTGGTTGTGGATACAGAGGTATACTCCAATACGGGCGGACAAGCGTCAAAAGCGACGCCTATGGGTGCAGTGGCAAAATTCGCAGCATCAGGAAAGCCTTCCATGAAAAAAGATCTGGGCATGATATCCATGACATACGGCAACATTTATGTTGCCCAGGTGGCTATGGGCTCAAATCCCAACCAGGTTGTAAAAGCATTTGCCGAAGCCGAGGCATATGACGGCCCATCCATAATCATTGCTTATTCACACTGCATAGCACAGGGCATCAACATGACCACCGGTCTCGAAAACCAGAAAGAGGCAGTGAAATCAGGTCATTTCCCTCTGTACAGATACAATCCGGAATTGACTGAACAAGGGAAAAACCCTTTAACCCTGGACAGCAAAGCGCCGACAATGAAATTCAGTGAGCATGCTTTGAAAGAGAATCGCTTTAAGGTTCTGACAAAGACAAACCCTGATAATGCTAAAAAATTGCTGGAACAGGCGGATAAATTAGTGAATGCAAAGTTCGATCTTTTGCAGAAACTGGCTGATTTAGAGCCATGTTCCACAAATAATCCGGAATAAAACCAGAACTCTATACTGGATTCGTGCTCAATGAAAATTGGGCTTGGAATCAGTCCGGAAATAAGCAAATATCCTGTTACAGGCAAAAACCTTCTCCCGGTTTCCACCGGACTAAGGACACCTTATTTGCGATATTTTTTACCGTAATTTGTTAAACAATAAGATAAAATCTGAAAAACAAACATTGAACAGAAGGCAACAAAGTTAACAAAGGGTTAATTCTCTTGAGCGCGAGAGCGCTGGTGTTCAAAAACTTGCTTTTTATCGAAAATATACAACAGGAGAGAACAGCTCAAAATGACTGCAGAATTACAAAACCTACTGGAACGAATACAAAAGGACGGCGTTGAAAAGGCCGAAACCGCAACAGAAAAAACTATTTCTGAAGCTAAAGCAAAAGCCAAATCAATTCTGGCAGAAGCTGAAGAAAAGGCAGGAAAGCTTCTTGAAAAAGCTGAAGAAGACGCAAAAGCCTTTGAAGAGCGCGCCCGGAAATCGCTAAAACAGGCAGCCCGCGATGTGATCCTTTCGATTGGAACTGCGCTGAATAATACAATGAAGGATATTGTAAAAAGCAAATCAGCAGAAGCTCTTAAAAGCGAAACGCTTGAGAAAATTATCGCTGAAACTGTAGCCGCCTACTGTAGCGAGACCAGCAAGGATAAGAGAATAGAAATACTTCTGCCCGCCGATCAGCAGAAAAGAATCACAGACTTCTTCCTTTCCCAATATGCGGCACAACTGGAAAAAGGCATCGAAATCAAAGCGGATTCAAGTATTGCTGCCGGATTCAAAGTTTCAGTTGTTGATGAAAACGTAGAGCATGATTTTTCGGACGAAGCCATATCGGAAGCGCTCTGTCAGCTTCTGAGCCCGCGTCTGACCGAAATCGTTAAAAAACAGATAGACTAGTTGAATATGAATTATTATTACCTGGTTGCAAGTTTACCTGCCCTGTCACTGAATAATCCGCCTCCGTTCACTCCGGACGGTTTCCAGTCGATATGCAGAGAACATTTATCCAATAAAGACATGAAGGCTCTGGAATCATTGCTTTCTGATGATCATAACCCGGACCCATTATCTGATTTCATCAGAGAATGGCAGGATATGGAAACACAAATCAGAAATGCCGCAGCCAGGATAAGGGCAGGGAAGTTAAAAAAAGACGTTACTCCGTACTTGAAAGATCAAAATGAATTTGACGGCTACATTGACAAGCTGGTTTCCGACGCCTTTTCAAAAGCCAACCCGGCAGATCGTGAATTAACGCTCGACAAATTCCGATGGGAACAGATTGAAGAAATGGCCGGGCATGACGTTTTCTCGGGTAAGGCAATTCTTGCATACACATTAAAGCTGCTGCTTGCCGAACGCTGGGCCGCAATGGAAAAAGAAAATGGCCGGAAGAATGTAGACGACATTATAAACAAAAAGCCTGAGGACGAAGACGACAACAAAGAAAACGCATAAAAATATGTGTTGGAGGAAATCTTCCCTATGAATGCAGATTTAAGCAATAGCACAGGAAACATTGTCGGCATTAACGGTAATATGATAACCGTAGAGTTTAATGGTGCCGTAAGCCAGAACGAAGTAGCGCTGGCAAAACTTGGTGATACAGGGCTCATGTGCGAAGTAATACGTGTACGTGGTAAATACGCGGATCTCCAGGTTTTTGAAGACACTACCGATCTTGCAATAGGCAATGAAGTTGACTTTAAAGGAGAAATGCTTTCCGTAGAACTGGGGCCGGGGCTTTTGACTCAGATCTATGACGGCCTGCAAAATCCGCTGCCCCGTCTTGCTGAACAATGCGGGTTCTTCCTGCAGCGCGGCACATATCTGGAAGCATTACCCAGAGATACAGAATGGGAATTCACTCCTAAGGCAGAAAAAGGTATTAAAATAACCGCCGCGGAAACGCTGGGTACAGTTCCTGAAGGTATTTTCGAACATCGCATTATGGTTCCCTTCGCTCTAAGAGGAACATATACCGTAGAAGAAATAGCCAAAGCCGGAACTTACAAAGTTGATAAAGTCATAGCAAAGCTCAAGGATGACAAAGGAACCGTGCATGAAGTCAAGATGCTTCAAAGATGGCCGGTCAAAATGGCAATCAAACATTACCAGGAACGGCTGCGTCCTACAGAACCGCTTGTAACTCAAATACGACTTATCGACACATTCTTCCCTGTGGCACGCGGCGGCACATACTGTATCCCAGGCCCATTCGGCGCAGGAAAAACAGTGCTTCAGCAGATAACCAGCAGGTACGCCAATGCCGATATCGTAATTGTTGCGGCATGCGGTGAGCGTGCGGGTGAAGTTGTTGAAACGTTAAGAGAATTTCCCAAACTCGAAGACCCGCGCACAGGAAAATCGCTCATGGACAGAACTGTTATCATCTGCAATACGAGCTCCATGCCTGTTGCCGCCCGCGAAGCGTCTGTTTATACTGCCGTGACCATCGCTGAATATTACAGACAGATGGGCTTAAATGTTCTACTGCTGGCCGACTCCACATCACGCTGGGCACAGGCCCTTCGAGAAACATCCGGACGCCTTGAGGAAATCCCCGGAGAAGAAGCGTTTCCGGCATATCTCGAATCAGTTATAGCAAGTTTTTATGAACGCGGCGGCGTAGTAAAACTCAAGGATGGATCGAAAGGTTCCGTAACAATAGGAGGAACAGTAAGTCCGGCCGGCGGTAATTTTGATGAACCGGTAACTCAATCCACCCTGAAAGTTGTCGGTGCATTTCACGGTCTTTCAAGAGCAAGATCAGACGCGCGCAGGTATCCGGCCATTGATCCGCTTGACAGCTGGAGCAAATATTCCAGTCTGGTTCCCGCCGATAACATTGAAATGGCCCGCACCGTACTGAGAGACGGCAATGAAGTAGGCCAGATGATGAAAGTTGTGGGAGAAGAAGGAACATCCATAGATGACTTCATGCTCTATCTGAAAGCGGAATACATTGACGGGACCTACCTGCAGCAGGACGCCTTTCATGAAATTGACGCCGCAACTCCGGCGGAAAGACAAATACAGGTTTTCTCCGTTATTTCTGACATCCTGCGCACGAAAATGAAGTTCCACGATAAAAACGAAGCACGAAAATTCTTTCATCAAATCACTCAGACAACTAAAGACTGGAACCGTCTTGACATTGAGTCGGACGAATTCAAAAAGACCCAGACAAAAATAGAAGAAATGGTCGCGGAGGTTGCGGATAATGCATAAAGTTTATCATCAGGTTGAGAACATAGCGGGCAACGTTATCAACATCAGGGCGAAAGATATTAAATACAAGGAACTTGCCGAAGTTACATCCAGAAACGGATCGTCCCTTGCACAAGTAATACGCCTTAAAAATGATGAAGTATCGCTACAGGTCTTTGCGGGAGCCAGAGGGATAGCAACTGACGCCAAGGTCAGATTTCTGTCTCATGCCATGAATGTACCGTTTTCAGACGCCTTACTTGGCCGTATTTTTACAGGCGGCGCAAATCCAAGAGACAAAGGACCCGCGCTTACAGATAACAAAATCGACATAGGCGGACCATCTGTAAATCCGGCAAAGCGTATTATCCCAAAAAACATGGTGCGTACAGGCATACCAATGATCGACATCTTCAACACCCTGGTTGAATCACAGAAACTGCCTATATTTGCCAAGGCAGGAGAGGCTTATAACCCTCTTCTTGCCCGTATAGCGCTTCAGGCGGAAGTTGATATCATCATACTCGGCGGCATGGGCCTCAAACATGATGACTATCTTTTCTTCAGAGACACACTGGAAGAAAGCGGGGCGCTGTCCCGTACAGTAATGTTTGTTCATACCGCGTCAGATCCCGTTGTGGAATGCCTGATGGTGCCTGATATCAGCCTGGCTGTTGCGGAACAATTTGCGCTTCAAAACAAAAGAGTACTGGTTCTATTGACCGACATGACGAACTTTGCTGATGCGATGAAAGAAATCGCCATCACGATGGAACAGATTCCGTCGAATCGCGGTTATCCCGGCGATCTTTACAGTCAACTTGCATCACGTTACGAAAAAGCCGTCGATTTTGATACCGCAGGCTCCATAACGATCCTGGCCGCAACCACGATGCCGGGCGACGATGTTACTCATCCTGTTCCGGACAATACCGGCTATATAACGGAAGGCCAGTTCTATTTGCGCGACGGAAGAATCGAACCGTTCGGATCGTTGAGCAGGCTCAAACAGCAGGTAAACGGTGACACTCGCGATGACCATAGAACCATCATGAACACCATGATTCAGCTTTACTCCTCATACAAGGAATCACAGGAAAAAAGATCTATGGGCTTCCGCATGAGTGACTGGGACGACAAACTGCTTAAATATGGCGAAAGATTTGAAAAAGAACTGATGGATCTAACGGTAAATATTCCACTCGAAGCAGCGCTTGATCTGGGCTGGCAGATACTTGCCGACTGTTTTGAGCCAATTGAAACGGGAATACACACGGAATTAATTGAAAAATTCTGGCCTCGCGGCAACGCCGCGAGTTAATAGTTATTTGGGAAGAGAGAGCAGCTAACCGATAACCGATAACCGATAACTGATAACCGATAACCGATAACCGATAACTGATATGGCAAAGATCAAACATACTAAGAATGAGCTTAAAGCGCAAAATGAAGCATTAAAGCGTTACGAACGTTTTCTACCCATGCTTCTGCTCAAAAAACAACAGCTACAGGCGGAAATACAAAGGATAGACACAGAAGTCTCGATAAAAACAGATGAAGAAAAAAACGTGCACTCAAACCTTGAGAACTGGATTCATCTTTTCTCCGAAGCAAAAGAAATTAAAGATATCGTTATTCTGAAATCAGTTAAAACCGATGAAGGAAATATTGCCGGTGTTAATATTCCCATCCTGGACAGAATAGATATAGAACAAAAAGAGCTCGATTTATTCAAAACTCCGACATGGCTGGATGATGCACAGGAAGTAACCGGAAAAATCATTCAGCTCAGAATTGAACGCGAAACACTGGTAGAACAGAAACGACTGGTTGAGGAGGAGCTGCGAACAACATCACAACGTGTAAATCTTTTTGAGAAAGTCAAAATACCGGAGTGCAAAGAAAACATAAGGGTCATCAAAATATTCCTTGGCGACGAGCAGACGGCAGCCGTTGCGCGCGGTAAACTTGCAAAGAAACGAACAGAAGATTACCAATATTTGGATGAAGCCGCGTAGCGCGGCAGTTATCCGTTAATAGTTATTAGTTAATAGGCTGACAAATACCAGGGCAGCACTGACGACTGATAACCAATAACTGATAACCAATAACTGATAACCAATAACTGATAACTGATAACTGATAACTGATAACTGATAACTGACATCATGATTGTTAAGATGAAAAAAGTTACTGTGCTCTGTCTTGAAAAAGACAAGAACACCAGTCTGCCTGCCCTGCAGGATATGGGCATACTTCACCTTTCCAACATACAAAAGCCTGACAGCACGGATCTGAGCAGCGCTGTAACTGAACTCAATAACGCGGAATCGGCGCTTTCCTTGATCAATAAATATGATCTTCCTTCATCCGAAAAACAGACTGCAGATGCGAATAAAATCATAGACCAGATACTTGATATCCAGACAAAAAGACAAAAACTTATCGAAAACAAAACAGGTCTGACAAAAGAAGAAGAGACCTGTAGCCCTTTAGGCAATTTTGAGCCAGACACAATAAGACAATTGTCCGCAAAAGGCATTCTTGTAAAGCTATATACTGCTCCGTCAAAAGTAAATATTACCGCACCGGAACAAACAGAGCTGGTCCCATTAAGTAAAGACGCGACGAATCAATATTTTGCCATTATAAGTGAAAAAGAATTTGAGTTTGACGCAAAAGAGATATCTTTGCCGAAACGTTCATTATCAGAGATCAGAAATCAGATTAAAAACAACGACAAATGTCTTGATGAACTAGAAAATGAGATAAGAACGTTTGTAAACGCAAAAAAGGGAATCGAACAAGCCATCATCTTACGGAAAGAAAAAGTTGCACTATTAAATGCTCGTGATGGAATGGGCTTAGCGGGAACAATTGCCTATCTACAGGGCTTCTGTCCTGAAGGACTCGTGGAAAAACTGCAAAACGAAGCAGCCACTCAGGGCTGGGGTCTCGTTATAGAAGAGCCGGGCGAAGAAGACCGTATCCCTACGCTGATAAAATATCCCGCATGGGTAAAGCCAATAAAATCTGTTTTTGATGGACTGGCGCTACTGCCGGGCTATAGAGAAGCGGACATCAGTATGGTTTTTATGATTTTCTTCAGCATATTCTTCGCCATGCTCATAGGCGATGCCGGCTATGGTTTACTCTTTCTGGTTATTACCATCCTGGCTCGAATCAAAAACAAGAAAGCTCCTTTTTATCCATTTGCTCTTTTTGGGATTTTAAGCATTGCAACTATTATATGGGGCGTTATGACCGTTAATTATTTCGGGATCAGCCCCGAGTATATGCCTCAGTGGATACGGTCTTTATCAGTAGGCTGGTTAATAGATGATGAACTGGGACAAAAACATCTTATGAAACTATGTTTTCTGATTGGATCGGTCCATTTAACAATAGCCCATGCCTGGAACGCCATCGTTTTGTTTCCAAACAAAAAATGGATAGCTCAAATAGGATGGATAGGCATAGTCTGGTTTATGTTTTATACCGCACTGAATATGGTTGTGGGAGAACCTTATCCTAGCTGGACATTTGGTTTGCTGATAGGGGGCTTATTAGCTGTTATTCTTTTTATGACCGAACGAAAAGATTTTAAAAAAGAAATAGTAAACCATTTCATGCTGCCCTTATCAGTTGTCAGCTGTTTTGTGGATATAATATCTTATATAAGGCTTTTTGCTGTAGGCATGGCCTCTGCTGCAGTTGCTCAAAGTTTCAATAACATGGCAATGGGCCTTGGTGTATCCAAAATATGGACAATACCTATCATCGCTGTAATCCTTCTAATCGGACACGGCCTGAATATATTGCTTTGCGCACTTGGCATATTGGTTCACGGCGTACGATTAAATACACTGGAATTTTCAGTACACAAAGGTTTAGAATGGACTGGCATAAAGTATAAACCTTTTACAAAACTAAGTAACAATAAAGTATAAAAAAAGGAGCAGAATCATGGACCCACAAGTAACCACAGAAGCTATAGACCCAATGGTTCAATCATTAGGTTTGGTAGGAGCAATGGGTGCACTGGCATTGGCAGCCGTTGGCTCAGCATTAGGCACAGGTGCGGCAGGGGCTGCAGCAGTAGGGGCCTGGAAAAAATGTTATGCACAAGGGAAAGAAGCTCCCATGAAACTCATAACATTTGTAGGGGCACCCCTTTCTCAAACAATTTACGGCATGATTCTGATGTTTTATATCAATGGCCAAGCCGAGAAAGGAACTCCATATCCCGCATTGTTGTTTGGCGGACTGTTAGCAGGACTTGCAATAGGATTTTCCGCATGGCTTCAGGGCAAGGCTGGAGCAGGGGCTTCTCATGCACTGGCTGACACGGGAGAAGGATTCACAAACTATCTCACAGCATTAGGGGTAATTGAAACCGTTGCGATCTTTGTAATGGTATTAAGTTTAATTGTGTTATAGCACTGGCAAGTATTCAAGCAGCCCAAAGAAAGGCCGGAGACTGTTTGTTTCCGGCCTTTTTTCTTTTCTTATTTTAAGCCTAAATATAAACTGAGTTCTTTTACAATAAGAATACGGGAAGCGGATAGAGATGGAACATAATCTTCAGAAAATCACTGAACGTTTCCAGGTATCCGGCAACTTCATGTCTGCCAAACCATACGGCAGCGGACATATCCATGATACCTATGCGGCACAATTTGATCAAAACGGAACTGCGATCCGCTATATTATTCAGCGTATTAATCAGGTTGTATTCAAAAATACAGATGCTCTCATGGAAAACATTTCCCGTGTTACAGCCCATCAATTAACAAAACTGAAAGACAACGGCCATTCTGATCCGCATCGTCAATGTCTCTCAATGATTCCGACAGTGGATGAGAAAACTTTTTATCAGGACGAGAGCGGAAACACCTGGCGAATATATTTCTTTGTCGAGAATGCAACCACGTATGATATTGCCGACACACCTGAATTGGTCTTTCAGTCAGCCAAAGCCTACGGTCACTTTCAAAAACAGCTTATAGATCTGCCGGGGAAACGCCTTCACGAGACAATTCCAGACTTTCACAATACACCCAAACGTTTTAAAGCACTGGAAAAAGCCATAGAAGAAGATATCGAAAACAGAGCGCAACGTGTCGGACAGGAAATAGCTTTCGCCCTGAAGCATAAAGATATCGCATCCTTTCTTGATCAAAAGCACAAAGAAGGAATAATACCCGAACGAATCACTCATAACGACACTAAGCTCAATAATGTAATGATCGATAATAATACGAGAGAAGGCATCTGCGTGATTGATCTTGATACTGTCATGCCGGGCCTGATCCACCATGATTTCGGAGATATGGTACGATCAGGAACATGCGTATCGGCCGAAGACGAAACCGATCTCTCAAAGGTATTTATGGATATTGAAAAATACGAATACACACTGAACGGATACATGGAATCAGCCGGAGATTTTTTAAGCAGAGCTGAAAAAGAACTTCTGCCTCTAAGCGGCAAAGTCATCACTTTTGAGACCGGCATTCGTTTCCTTACCGATTATTTGCAAGGTGATATATATTTTAAAACGGATCATAAAAACCACAATCTCGATCGTTGCCGCGTGCAGTTCAAAATGGTCGAATCCTTGATCAGCAACGAAGACAAAATGATTAAATGTATCTCGTGAAGCGTATTTCGTATCTCGTATCTCCCCCCCCCCTATCAATCACCCAAATTCCTCCAACGTTCGATGTTCACCTTCCCCGTTTCCCCGCGCTTGCCCTGCGTAGCTCTCTGAGCGAAGAAGGGTCCCCGCGTCGCCATTTCCTCTCTTCTCCTTCATTCGACGTTCGATGTTCAGTGTTGGATGTTTGATGTTCGCTTCCTTCCCTTCCCCGTTTCCCCGCTTCGCCGCTTCCCCGTGTCGCCGCTTCCTTTCTCTGCCACTCTCTACTTGATACTGTCTGGTCTTCCTGTTACTCTCAAATAAATTCTGGAGAATACTGAGAATGGAAAGATTATTCGGAACAGACGGCATTCGCGGAATGGCAAATATTGAACCGCTCACCGCAGAGATGGCGCTTGCTGTCGGGCGCGCCGCTGCGCATATATGCAAACAACACGATAAGCGGCATAAAATAGTTATAGGTAAAGACACCAGGCTCAGCGGCTATATGATCGAGAACGCGCTTACCGCCGGAATATGCTCAATGGGTGTAGACGTGCTTCTCGTGGGCCCAATGCCAACGCCCGGCATTGCGTTCATTACACAAAGCATGCGGGCCGATGCCGGAATAGTCATATCAGCATCCCACAATCCATACCAGGACAACGGAATAAAAATATTCTCCCGAGAAGGATTCAAGTTGTCATATAATATGGAAAAGGAAATCGAGAGCCTTATTTCTTCGGGAAAAATCAATGATATCCGACCCACCGCAGAAGATATAGGCAAAGCGCATAGAATAGATGATGCTATTGGACGTTACATCATATTCTGCAAGAACACATTCCCGTGCGATCTGACCCTGGAAGGATTGAAAATCGTAATTGACTGTGCTAACGGTGCAACTTACAAGATAGCCCCCATTATTTTCTCTGAACTCGGCGCCGAGATCACCGCCATCCACCATGAACCCGACGGAAAAAACATTAATGATAATTGCGGGTCTTTGTTTACGCAAAGCCTGATAGAAAAAGTGAAAGAAACCGGAGCCGATATAGGCCTTGCTTTTGATGGGGACGGAGATCGCCTTATTGCCATAGATGAAAACGGTGTTGAGCTTACCGGCGATCATATTATTGCCATTTGCGCAAAAGCAATGAAGGAACAGAATATTCTTTCAAGTAATCTCGTTGTAATCACACCCATGAGCAATTTCGGTCTGCTCGAAACTTTCAACAAAGAAAAAATTTCATATCAGGAAGCAGATGTGGGCGACAGAAATGTACTTGAATTAATGCAGCAAAATAAGGCCGTTCTCGGAGGAGAACAGTCCGGTCACATTATTTTCCTTAATCACCACACAACGGGAGACGGCATTATTTCCGCGCTTCAACTACTGAGTGTTGTATGTAATTCAAACAAAACCATATCTCAATTGGCATCAATCATGAAAACGTTCCCGCAAAGACTGATCAATATCAATGTCACCAAAAAACCGCCTCTTGAAGAAATCGCCCCTTTGCAAGACGCTATAGCAAAGGCAGAAGAAAAACTTGGCACACAGGGAAAGGTTTTGGTTCGCTACTCCGGCACACAGCTCCTTTGCAGAGTAATGGTGGAAGGCCCTACAGAAGAACTCACAAACCAGCTTGCGGAATCCCTTGCCGAAACAGTAAAGAAAAATATAGGTTGAATAAAAGCCTAAGCCCTAAGTTCTTCAGCCATAGGCTGATCCGCCTAGGCGGAAAATCCTAGAGAAATCAGATGTTTTGAACTTCGAACATTAGAATTTTGGATTTGTTTAGAATTTAGATATTAGAATTTAGTTTTTCCGCGGAGCGGTCATGCAGGGTCTTAACTATATCTTTGCCAATCGCAGTCACATTATAGTGCTGCGCGCCCTCTATAATACCAACGAACCACTTACCGGCCGCGCTGTTGAACGCCTCACCGGTCTGTCAAACAGATCTACAATGATCGCTCTTGAATCTCTGGTCGAAGCACATGCTGTTAACAGAGAAATAAGCGGAAGAGCGCATCTTTATACACTCAACCGAAAAAATTATCTGGCGACAAAAGCGTTAAGACCCGCATTCACCGCGGAAGAAAACTTCTGGGACGACCTGCGAAAAACTGTACAAAGGGTCGTTCGCCCAAAGCCTTTAGCCGCTGTCGCCACGGGACCGCTTGCCAGAGAAGAAACGGAGTACGGAGGAAGGCTAATGCTGACCATGGTTTTCGCGACCGGTAGAAAACGAATTAAGTCACTGGCCTCAATTGGAAAATTGGCCGAATCAGTCCGGGACAGATACTCAATGATCCTGGAGCATAATCTGCTGGACATTAACACAATGGACCGGCGCGAATATGTTCCCCTCTGGCGCCGTGTTGAACGTGAAGGGATTCTTCTTTTTGGCACCCTGCCATAGGCATGAAGAATGGTTAATGGTTGATGGGTCAATAAAAACAGGGGCCAGCACATCAAGCACTAACCCCTGTCACACTGTTAACAAATAACTGTTAACTGTTAACTGATAACTGATAACTGATAACTGATAACTGATAACCATCGAATATTGCGTTCCAGCAATATTCGATCTACTCTTCCATTACGACAGTACCGGGCTTAGGATTTTTCTCGCCCGCAAGAATCTTGCAGTATGACATCTTCTCAAGAGTTTTGGTAACTTCCAATTTGCCGATCTCTTCCCCTTCTTCGTTACCAAGAATCGCACCCGTATCAGGATCTGTCAGCAGTTCCCCTTCTTCCCTCATAACCAGCTTCTGCCCCATAGACATCCCAAACTCCGAGCCGCGGTTAATAATCACTTTACCACGCGAAACCTTCACGATACTGCCTTCAAACGGCATCTCTTCCATCGTCTTGGCAAAGAAAATCGCCGCCTGGTTTATACAATCCTGGGCTGCTTCTCCAAGAGGAGTCTTCTTGAATCCGCCTATTTGCCCACCAACCGGACCAATTCTGAGTCCTAGATTCAGACCTACACGGCCGGCTATACCAACAATTCTCTTTTTTGCCTTAACCTCTCCGGTAGTCGTATCCACCAGTTTTGCAATGATGGTTAACTTGGCTTTCGACTTGGATCCGCCGACTCTGACTCCCCACAGGTTAACACCAGCGCCGCCGCCGGAGACACCTTCCTCAGCTTCCGTTACCGCTCCGGTAGCAATATAACGCGCCGGCCGAATCAAACCTGTCTTGGCAACTTTCTTGGCTTTGGCAGTTCTACCGCTTGTCGCCAGATCCTGTTCCATAAGCACGTCACGAAGTTTCTCACGCTCGACCATCACGAATCTGCCCGTATCAAAAAGCGCCGATTCCAGCATGATCGAAAGATTATTGCCGACTTTCCATTGTCCGCTCCAACCGGACTGGTTGGCAAAATCCTTGCATCCGATCGCATGCTTCAATCCATTATATTCCCCTAACTCCGCTTTAAGATCACCATCCGATGTCTTGGTTGATGTGTCCAATAATGCGCATCCGTTACACATTGCCATTCCAATCACCAACACCAGTGTCCCCAACATCCTGATTACGCCATTTCTCATATCAGCCTCCTTTTTTTATGATTTTGTTCTTTTGACATGATAAACAGGATTTACAGGATCATAAGAAGAATACACAATCCCTTTTCAATCAGACAGGCCTAACCGCATGATTGAAAATCTCTTATCCAGTTGATCTTGTTAATCCCGTCTGAATATATTCTTTTCTTATCTTACGCTTTATTCGACCGAGGTAAATGCCAAACTTGCGTTATGCCCGCCGAACCCAAGCGAATTATTCAAACACGCTTTCACTTTTGTTTCTCTTGCGGTATTTGGAACATAGTCAAGATCACATTCGGGATCTGGTGTCTCATAATTAATAGTAGGGGTAACCACTCCGTCACGAATTATTAAAGCGCAAACCGCCGACTCTATACCCGCCGCAGCTCCCAACAGATGCCCGGTCATGGATTTTGAAGAGCTCACCATTACCTTCCGCGCCAGGTCTTCACCCAGAGCCAGCTTAATAGCCTTTGTCTCCATCTTATCATTAAGCTGTGTGCTCGTGCCGTGTGCGTTTATGTAGTCTATATCGTCCGGATTAACACCTGCGTCCTTCATGGCCAGTTTCATCGCTTTGGCTGCCCCGCTACCGTCTTCTCTCGGTGCAGTCATATGAAAAGCATCACACGTCATCCCGCAGCCGGCTACTTCGCAATAGATAGAGGCGCCACGCCGTTTTGCATGTTCCAGCTCCTCTATCACCAATATGGCAGCGCCCTCAGCGATCACAAATCCATCACGTTCCGCATCAAAGGGCCTGCTGGCCTTTTCGGGTTCGTCATTCCTTTTGCTTAATGCTTTTAAAGCACAAAAACCGCCTACCCCAAGCGGACTGACTGCCGCATCAGATCCGCCGCTGATCATTATATCAGCTTCCCCATTGCGAATAATATTTAAACAGTCTCCAATCGCATGCGCCGCCGACGCACAAGCTGATACAGTTGAGTAGTTAGGACCTCTAAAATCAAATTCTATGGCAATCAATCCGCTCGCCATATTCAAAATCATTTCCGGTATCATAAACGGTGAACAACGACTTGGTCCTTTTTGCATCAGAATCGTGTGCTGTTTCTCAAGAGTCTTTAAACCACCAACACCCGAACCAATTACAACTCCTATTCTGTCCTGATCCTCGCTTGTGATGTCCAGACCTGCGTCTTCAATAGCCATCTTTGCGCCGCCTATGGCATACTGACTGTAATCGTCCATACGGCGCTGTTCTTTCTTGGAAACGTAGTCGTTAGGATCAAACCCTGTGACCTCACCTCCGATCTGGCTTCCATAGTCAGCAACATCAAAGCTCTCAATCCTCCTGACACCACTATGCCCGGCCTGAAGATGCTCAGTAAACACCTTGAGGTTTGAACCCAGCGGAGAAACCACTCCTAACCCAGTTATTACAGCCCGCTTCATTTCCATATCTCCAACCAGTTGGATCTACCGGTAAAGTCTACAACGTATGATAAAAGACCGAAGGGACGTTCTGCGTCCTCTTCGGCCTTTTATCTAAATTCTAACCTAAGCACCAAAGCCTTTATTCTTCAAGTATTCAATAACTGCCCCCACAGTTGTAAGCTTTTCTGCATCTTCATCAGGAATTTCAGCACTGAATTCTTCTTCAAATGCCATGACCAGTTCAACTGTGTCAAGAGAATCAGCACCAAGATCCTCAATAAATGAGGCCTCAGGCGTCACCTGTTCTGCATTTACATCCAACTGCTCCACTATAATTTCTTTGACCTTGTCTTCCAATGCCATGTTTTTCTCCTTTCTCACATTACCATTCCACCGCTGACCGTTATAACCTGCCCGGTCATGTATGAAGATATGTCACTTGCTAAGAACACAACCACCTTCGCTACATCCTGCGGTGAACCAAAACGTTTCATCGGAATCATATCAAGCATCTTTTTACTGATATCCTCCGACAACACTTCCGTCATTTTCGTCTGAATAAATCCTGGCGCCACAGCATTTACTCTAACATTCCTGGACGCCAATTCCTTTGCAACAGATTTTGTAAGCGCTATCAGCCCACCTTTTGATGCCGCATAATTACACTGTCCGGCATTTCCAATCAAGCCAATAATTGAGGCAATATTTACAATGGCCCCGCCTTTCTGCTTCATCATCGGTCTTGCCGCCGCTTTAGTAAGCAAAAATGCGCCTTTTAAATTAACGGAAAGCACGGAATCCCAGTCTTCTTCGGTCATACGCGCCACAAAAGTATCCTTCGTTATGCCGGCATTATTAACCAATATATCAACCTTTCCCATGCTTTTAACAATTCCTGAAACCGCCTCCTGGACCTGCTGGCCGTTGCTGACATCCACCGCAACACATTCGGCCTTTTTCCCGATCTTTGCAACTAACTCCGCTGTTTCGGCCAGCCACTCTTCTTTTAAGTCACAAAGCGCCAGATCCGCACCTGCTGAGGCCAGTTCCTCAGCTATCGCTCGGCCTATACCTCTGGCCGCACCAGTTACAATCGCCACTTTTCCATCAAGAATACCCATTATTCCCCCTTACCCTGAATTATGAATTATAAATGATAAACACAAAAGACTCTTCTCTTCCATTCATTATTTATCATTCATCATTTATCATTTTCTTAAGACTCTCAACATCCTGTATATTATTAAGCTTTGCTTCCTTGTCAAGACGCCGTATGAGGCCGGAAAGAACTTTTCCCGGACCACATTCCGCATATTCCGTAATTCCATTATTCTTGAACCACTGAATACTGGATACCCATTGTACCGAAGATGTCACTTGTTTCACCATGTTTTCGCGTATTTCACCCGGCTCACCATGAGGAAGACCCGTAACATTCGAAACCACCGGCAATCTTGTCTTCTCAAGTTTTACTTCTGCCAGAAATTCGTCAAGCCGCTTAGCAGCCGGTTCCATCAGAGAAGAATGATATGCGCCGGCTACATTTAAAACAATCGCCCGCTTGGCGCCGGCATCCTTAGCCAGCTTCTCCGCTTCCTGAATCTTTTTACGCTCTCCGGAAAGAACTGTTTGCCCCGGCGAGTTTAAATTTGCGACACCGACACCACACGAAGAAGCAATCTCTCTTACCTTTTCTTCCGGAAGCCCTATTACGCCCACCATAGCGCCATCACGCTCTTCACACGCCTCCTGCATGAATCTGCCCCTGGCTTCAAGAACCCGCAAAGCATCTTCAAACGTAATAGCCCCAGCCATGTGAAGCGCCGACCATTCACCCAAACTCAAACCAGCCGCACCATTAAAGCTTATATTCTTCTTTTCTATGCAAAGCGCCTTGTAACACGCAATGCTCGCTGTAAATATTGCCGGCTGACAATGGTTCGATTTTGTAAGTTCTTCCGCAGGACCTTCAAAGCATATTTTGGAAATTTCATATCCAAGAACTTCATCTGCCTTATTAAAAAGCTCTTTGCATGCCGGATACGTTTCAGCCAGATCTTTCCCCATTCCGACAAACTGCGCCCCCTGCCCCGCAAAAACTATTGCCTTGCTTCCAATTTCGGATTTCGGATTTCGGATTTCGGATTTCATACTAAGTCTTTTCTATTAATTTTCAGTCTATTCTATATTACACATTCCGCAATCTGCATTCTGCAATCCGCAATCATATCACCACTCAATCACTATCGCTCCCCAGGTAAATCCCCCGCCAAAAGCAGTCAACAATACAAGATCACCCTTCTTGATCCTTCCATTGCGAACAGCTTCATCTAAAGCCACCGGTATGGAAGCCGCCGACATATTCCCGACCCTATCCAGATTATTATAAAACTTATCGTAAGAATGGCCTAACCTGCTGGCTATTGCCTTAATTATCCGCATGTTCGCCTGGTGCGGGATAACACACCCCACATCATCTATAGTCAAACCGCATTTAGATAAAACCTTCTGGGACGCATCACACATACAACGAACTGCATGCTTGAACACTTCATTGCCGGACATTTTCATGTAATGAAGCTTTTCTTCAATTGTCTGCATGCTTGTCGGATGACGGCTTCCCCCGCCCGGAACATTAAGCAATTCGGCTAATTTGCCATCCGAACCCATAACGCAAGACATCAATCCACGCCCATCATCAACCGCCTGCAAAACTACTGCTCCCGCACCATCACCAAAAAGCACACATGTAGACCTGTCTTCCCAGTCCGTAATGCAGCTTATTTTTTCCGACCCTATCACTAAAGCCGTGCGTACAGTATCTCCGGCAATCAACTGCCTGGCAACTTCCAACCCATAAAGGAAACCTGAACATGCCGCTTCTATATCAAAACAAAACGAATTCTTGGCTCCTATCAATTCCTGGACAAAACAGGCCGTGCTGGGAAATTTCATATCTGAGGTTATTGTAGCCACAATAATTACATCTATTTCACCTGGTGAAACACCTGCGCTCTCAAGTGCGCGTTTCGCTGCTTCGGCACCCATGCTGGACGCAGTTTCATCGTCACGGGCAATATGCCGTTCGCTGATACCTGTTCTCGTTCGAATCCATTCATCAGAAGTGTCGACCAATTTTTCAAGATCCGCATTGGTCATAACGCGTTCAGGAAGATACGAACCGGTTCCGATAATGGAAATGTTTTTTTTGCTCATATTATCTGCAGGTTGAAATTCTTCGTTACTCCGCCTCATCAGCTCTTGGTAACCTTTGAGATTTCTTCAATAATCATATCATTCATCTGATGATGCACGGAATCACATGCCACTCTAACAGCATGGAATATGGCCCTGGACGATGATGAGCCATGAGCAATAATACAAACACCCTTGACCCCTAAGAGAAGAGCTCCACCATACATCTCCGGATCCATACGCCGCTTCATACCTTTAAACGCGCCTCTCAGTATGCTTGCGCCAACTAAACGTAATGGTGTCTTTCTAAGCTCCTGTTTCATCCATTGCCCTATGGCATAGGAAATACTTTCACTCGTTTTCAAAACAATGTTACCCACAAATCCGTCACAAACAACAACGTCGCTCTCTCCCCTGAAAATATCATGTCCTTCTACATTACCCCTGAAATTAAGATGAGAATTTTCCATCAACCGATAGGCTTCTTTAGTAATCTCATTACCTTTTATTTCTTCTCCCCCTATACTCAACAAACCTACAATCGGGTTTTTTTCCTCCATTATTACCCGTGAATAAACACTGCCCATAACGCCAAATTGTAATAGAAGCTTGGCGCTGCAATCAATATTGGCTCCGGCATCAATCAAAACAAAAGGACGATGTTGTGTAGGCATTAAAGCGGCTATTGCCGGTCTTTCAACACCTGCCAGCGTACGTAATTTCAGCGTAGAGGCAACTACAACGGCTCCCGTATTACCTGCTGAGACAACCGCATCCGCTTCCCCGCTTTTAACAAGGTCCACCGCTCTGCCGATAGATGAATCTTTTTTTCGTCTGACAGCCTGGGCCGGCTGCTCGTCCATTCCGATAATCTCTCCTGCATGACGAACTTCTAT
>JBHORK010000042.1:0-19843 GCA_042565725.1 Verrucomicrobiota bacterium | reverse complement strand
AAGATAAAGATAAAAAAATAACGCAGAACAATATTTTGCACGGTACGTCGCTGTAAGCGCTGACCGTGAAAATGACGTTGGACGACAAGATAATGAAGAATAGAATTGTCATAGTGCTCCTGTTGATTGCGTGCTTATCGCTTTCGTCATGCGCCACGTCGAGCAAGCCTTCCGTATCTGACCAGGTCAGTTCTGCAATGGGCAAGATCAAGAATCGAGAGGGTCGGTATTTCGGCCATGTGTGGAGCATTATCGAGGCCGATGGAGGAGTTCCTGCTCTAATTGAACTGACCCAATCAGACGATCAGGAGATTGCCCGAATCTCAAAAGACATCCTGGTCATGTTCTCAGGACCATCGGACAAGCCAAAACCGAAGATCGCAAGCTTGACAACATGGTGGAAAACAAAGGGTTCCAAGATGTCTCATCAGGACTTATGGCACAATTTTGACTCACATCATAAATGAAGGATCGTCCAACAACCGCTTGCAGTACCACAAGTATTTCTCATTCCGCGCGCGGAATGAGAAAACTGTGAAGCAAAGCGTTGAGCAAGAAAGGAAGAAAGACGATGGACGCTGTAAATAGAAGAGAGTTTCTTCAAATGGCAGGCCTTGGTATTGCTTGTGCAATGCCTGGCATCACTGCTCTGGCACAGACAGTTGTCAGCGCCAAACTGTCAAACAAGAATATTCTATTCATTGCGGCAGATGATCTTAATTGTGATATCAGCGCCTATGGCGTTACACAAGTCAATACACCAAATCTTGATCGATTAGCCAAAATGGGCATGCGTTTTGACAATGCCTACTGTCAGCAACCGTTATGTGGCCCCAGTAGAGCAAGCATTATGACGGGAATGCGTCCCAACAGCATAGGCTGCTTTACGCTAAAGGACTCACTCCGCAGCAGAAAGCCAGATATCGTAACCCTGGGACAATTTTTCAAAGATAAAGGTTACTACTCAGGTCGTGTTGGCAAGATCTATCATTATAACAATCCATCTCAGATTGGCACTAACGGACATGATGACGAACAAACCTGGACAGAACGATTCAATCCCGCAGGAATTGACAAGACCCAGGAAGAGAACATCATCCGCTATCCGGGCGGAAAATCCGGCAGGAAGGGTAGACTTGGAATCTCCATGGCATGGTGGAATCCTGCCAGTAAGGATGAGGAACATACCGATGGCATGGTGGCAAGCAAAGCCATTGAGATGATAGAGGCGCATAGGGACCAGCCGTTCTTTATCGCGGCTGGATTCTTTAACCCACATTGCCCCTACGTGGCACCTAAGAAATATTTTGACATGTACAATATTGAGGACATCACCATGCCCGACCTCAAGGAGGCAGAAGATGACCTGAAAGATGTTCCGCCCATGGCTGTTCAGCGTGATACCAAAAACTGGCCCTACTATTTCGGGGGTGTTACCGTGGAGGAGGCTAGGCAATGCAAACTTGCCTATTATGCCTGTATATCTTTTGTAGACGCTCAGATTGGTCGGCTGCTTGATGCCTTGGAAAGGAATGATCTGATGAAGAACACAATTATCGTCTTTTGGTCTGATCATGGATATTTTCTTGGTGAAAAAGGCCTTTGGTACAAACGCAAGGCTTTTGAACGTTCTGCCAGAGCTCCACTATTTATCAGCACTCCAGGCGGATCCGAAGGAACAAGCTGTAGCAAACCGGTCGAACTGGTTGATCTCTATCCAACTCTTGTAGATTATGCAGGTTTCAAAGTGCCTGCGGGGCTGGATGGATTCAGCCTTCGTCCACTATTGACGAATCCCAAAGCCAAATGGGATCACCCTGCAATCACTCAGGTGCACCATTCTCCAACAGCACAGGGCTACTCTCTGCGTAATGACAAGTGGCGTTATACAGAATGGAATAAGGGCAAGGATGGGATCGAACTCTACGACCATGAAGATGACCCTGAAGAAACCATCAACTTGGCAAAAGAAACGGAGTATGCCTCTTTGATCCAATCCTTGAGCAGTCAGCTACGCACCTATAGCAACACATACAAACCAAATAGCCCTAATGGAAATAAAAAGTAGCCACAAAGAATGTCGAAGTCGAACAAACAATCGAGAGAGACTCCGATATAGCCGCCGATGGCGACTAATCGAAGCCTCTCATTGCGAGCGTTGGCTAGAGAACAATAGATATGAATACTACAGCACAAGTAATGGTAAATAGGGGTCACGTCTCCACATTCGCCATTTCTTCTTTTATTTCTTTCCCATCAGAAGCACCTGGAAGATGCGCTTGCCCTTAACCGAAAATCGAGATAATATTTTCAGAAATCAATCCGTATAATACTTGTGTTCGAGGACTTTATGAAAAAACTAATATACCCCCTGATAATATGCCTTTCTCTCAGCGGATGTGTATCCACAGGAATAAGATATTCAAGGAAAGATCCCTCTGAGTTCTACGCTTCAAAAAGGAAGACAGGAGCAATCAGAATTTCTGGAAGAAAGGTTTCCGAAACAGAGTATTTAATTGTCGCCAGAGGAGAAGGAATTTGCACGGAAGAGCAGGTAAAGGAAGCTTGGCTTGAAATTGCTCAAGAATTAGCAGCAGGACGGCCTATCGAAACAGAACTAGAGACAAAGGATTACTCTTACTCTGCGTCAGGGAGAGTGTCAGGGAGAGCTGCATCAATAAGCTACATTGGAAAGATGGTTTCAGGCACAGTCCTAATTATTAAGTAAGATTTAGAATGATCGAACCAAACGCTGCAGCCGACTGTCGCCTGCGGCGCCATCAGCTGAGCTTAACGTTGGGCGTGCATATGGATATCCCGTTTGATACGATGTCCAATCGATATGAAAACATAAATAGGAGGGAGTAAAAGATGAGACGATTATTGATTGTTGCACTTATTCTGGCCTTGCCGCTGTCCTTCACGGGCTGCATCATTTCCGGAAGCAAGTGTGCCTGCAAGGGTAAAACTACTTGTGCCTGCAAATCCAATGCAACGGCGACCAAGTGCACATGCAAAAAGAAAGCTGATTGCACCTGCAAGAAAGGTGAAAAGAAGCCGGACTGCGCGTGCCCCAGCAAAGCCAGTTGCACATGTAAGAAGTAGCGGGCACTGCCCCGCCCAACCAATGAATCGAACACGACTCCGGTAAGGCCGCCGAGCGGCCCGACCGGAGCGGTTCATTCACGACGTTCAACGAGAAAGACAAATGGATTCATGGTTAGATAGATGGGGTTCGATCATATTTATCAAGATCCCGATGTTGCTAATCCTTGGCTGGATTGTTTTCTGTGTTATTCGTCGATTTGTCCGTGCGTCCCGTGCCAAGACAGAAATTCATGACAAAGTCCAGAAAGCGATAGCTGACATCACGGCAGATGGCGTAATTGAAGGACCGAAAGGCAAATTGAGACCCAGACGATGGGGAGAGAGACTGCGCCGCCGCCAGGAGATCGATGCTTCCCCTCGGCCAAGAGAAACCGTCACCACGAACTTCACCCGAGACGACAGATAAAATCTCCACTGGTTAAGCGATAACGAATATTGTACGCTCGCTCAGTTCTTGAGAATTAATATTTGTTGGAAAAACTAAACTCTAAGTGAACTGATCTAATCAGGAGAAAGAGTTATGATTCGAAAATCGACCAGGCAACGGCGTATATATCAAATATTGATACTCGCAGCAATTCTTATGGTATCCGTTGACACTGCCATATCACAACAACCCAATCCAGAATCAAGCAACCTGGGCGAAGACATCCTGAAGCCTTTTGCGTCTCTGCGAAAAGAACAGATGCTGACGTTGGCAAAAACTATAGGGATTGAACCCACTGCCGAAACACAAGAGATATTCAGGTCAATTGAAATGAATGACTTCAAAAGTGCCTCAAACCAATACGCAATTATCAGACAGAACATCGGGCAATACAAAGGATCTACGTCCAATCCTAAGTATCATAACGAACTATGGCAATATGTGTTGGAGACATTCGGAACGCACGAGCAATTCCATATCTGGACCCCAGGTTTACTCAGAAAATATGCCTATGACATTCTTGATCCGATTCCTGCGAACAGCATCTATTTCGGGGGCACAGACCCTGGCCGTTTTGTGATCACAGCATTCAACGCGGTTAACGATGAGCGTAAGATCCACGTCATTACGCAAAATGCTCTGGCGGATTGGAACTATCTGGAATTTGCCAGACGACAGCATGCCGATCACGACATATGGCTGCCCTCAAAGGAGGATTCGGCAAAAGCATTTCAGCAGTATGTTGAAGGCGTTCGTTCGGGGAAGATTGATGATAAGGGAACGCTGGAAATAAAGAGCGGAAGAGTAAATATACGGGGCGCTCTTGGTGTAATGCAGATAAACGGAATCATTGTGAAAATGATATTTGAAAACAATAAGGATTCTCATGAATTCTATTTAGAAGAAAGCTACATCATTGACTGGATGTATCCATATCTCGAACCCCACGGCCTTATCATGAAACTCAACAAGACAACCTTGGATAAGCTTTCCGAAGAAGTCGTAAGCAAAGATAGAAAGTTCTGGAAACAGTATGTGGGACAATTACAGAAACATCCCGAATTTGCAGATAATCTGGCGGCACAAAAATCCTTTTCCAAATTACGTACCGCCATCGCGGGCCTCTATGAGTTTCATGAACTATATGACGAGGCCGAGGCCGCTTTCCGGCAAGCGATCAGGCTGTGGCCTGAGGCATCGGAAGCGAGTTTCCGGTTGGCCAAGATGTACGAGAAAAAAGGTCAGATTGATGAGGCTCGCAAAGTAATAAATACTTATATTGAACAAGATCCCCATGACTCACTCGATAAAGCCAAGGATTACCTTGCTGATCTTGATAACAAGCGCCCGTTGAATCCGGAAGAAAAGAAAGAGATTACTGAGCTGATCCTGCGTCTTGGCGGGCAGGACGCAAGTGTTAGAGGTGACGCAAAAAAAAGGCTCGAAGGCTTTGGCTCGCGCTCGCTCGCAATGCTCAAACAACATGTGGAAAACAAGGATCCTGAAATCCGAATCACTGTCAGAGAATTGATCAAGCAAATGGAGAAGTAAAAAAGTCATTGGATAACTCCAGGGTAACTCCAGGGTCAGACCCCTCCACAGACCTGCCCGCCTCGGCCTTGCAATACATCACATTTCTGATAATCGCAATATTGCATGAAGAAAAGCAATCTGTATAATGCTTGTGTTGTGCCTTGAAAATCATCCTTGCATCAGATGTATGATTTGATAGTATGTCAGTAATAATCTGACATATGTCAGACATTATCTTGCATATACACGATAATCTCTGACACATAAATACAAGGTATTGCATCATGATTGAGCCAATATTGGGATCAAAGAACGCGGAACGAGTACTACTGTACTTATTGGCACGCGACCAAGGTTATACCAGAGAAATAGCGAAGTTCTGGGGATCTGACCCTGATTCTATACAGAAGCAACTAGCCAGACTTGAGCGGGGTGGTGTCCTGGATAGCAAATCCGCAGGAAGAACGCGCCTTTACCGTTTCAATCCAAGATACTCTTTTCGCAAAGAGCTAAGAGCCTTGCTCACCAAAGCTCTCTCGTTCTACCCGCCTGACGAGAAGGAACGCCTTCTTGTTGTTCGTCGTAGACCCAGACGAAAAGACAAGCCGCTATGAAGACCATTGGGGATATGACACGCCTGGAACTCGCGGGACTCGTTTCCTCCGAGTTTCAGAAGAATGGTATTAACGTGGTTCTTTCTGGTGGGTCCTGCGTATCGATATACTGCGAGGAGAAGTATGTCTCTATGGATCTCGACTTCGTGAACGCTGCATTCACAAAGCGAGATCGAATCAGAAATGTCATGAAGACGCTAGGATTCCACGAAGAAAACCGCTACTTTCGGCATCCTGACGCCGATCTCCTAGTTGAGTTTCCACCAGGGCCTCTTGGAGTCGGCGAGGAACCGGTGAGGCAGATTGATGAACTCGAAACGAACGCAGGTGTGCTCAGAATCATTTCTCCGACAGACTGCGTTAAAGACCGACTCACATGGTACTATCATGATGGCGACACCGAATGCCTGAGACAAGCTATTCTCGTCGCTGAACACAACACTATTGATTTCGAAGAAATAGAGCGATGGTCCAAAGTTGAAGGCAAGAGTGACGAATTCCGTCACATCACGGATCAACTTCAAGGAAAGAAGGAATAACCTGAACATGTATTCGCGAAATCAATCCGTATAATATTTGTGTTATGTTTAAAAGATTAATACAACAGCTAAAGAGATGGTCTGCGGCAGCAATATTAATCCTGCTAACCGCAAAGGTAATAATCAGTCTTTCAGGATGCTATACGCCAATTTTGACGTATGCTCTACCTGAAAATCGATGGCAAGTCATCAATATCATAAAATCAAAATCTATAGAAATTCCCATGACTATTGGCGAAGAGCATAATCTACCCTCTATCGAATGTACTATAAATGGTCAGAAAGCGAGATTGATGCTAGATACAGGTGCTAATACTATGGGCATTTTCAAAAACAAAATAGATAAATTTGGCATTAAAATAATCGGCCGTAAAGATGCCTATACTCCAGAAGGCAAGAAGTCTTTCGATATCGGCAATAAAATGATTGTCTCTATCGGTGGCGAAGTTCACCTGGAGGTTCAGAATATTTCAATCCTACATGGTCTTCCTGATGATAATAATGTCGACGGAATTCTCTGTGCAACCCTTATGAAAGTATTACAGTCACATATAGATTTTAAGTCCGACATCCTGAAAATCAATTTGACTATAAAACATAACAAGAAGAATGCACCTGACAAAAAATAGCTGCGCTTTTTTTGCAAGTGATTCTCACCGTTGGCCCGAAACGAATGAAGACACGAACAGTATAGATGGCCTGAAGTTACACTCGCAGAGAAAAGCCACATAGGACACATGAAAGGAGTCACACCATGGGCGATAAGAAAGGCAAAAAGGACAAGGCTAAAGAGCACCGACAGCACGATGCCAAAAAAGCAAAAGCCGCAAAACAGAAGCAAGACAAACAGAAACCCAGAACCCCGTAAATACGGAGCCAACAAAGAACTCCATCTTACAACTTGATCCGCGCTTTTGAGCGGATCAAGTTGAAGATGATTTCGAACGTTGGGGCTTTTGAATAATAGTTTCGGTTGACAAGGTGGTCACAATTTGCGACCACCTGGTTTAGTGTTTAGAAAGGGTATGAAATGGCAAAATCTAAATCTATAATCAAAGTCGGAAACATACTTCAGAGAATCCTACTCATCCGAGGTGAGAAAGTCATGGTCGATACCGACTTGGCCGAAGCCTATGGCGTTACAACAAAAGCCCTAAATCAAGCCATCCGAAGGAACCAAGAGCGATTTCCTGAGGATTTTATGTTTCAACTCACAAAAGAGGAGAAACAAGAGGTGGTAACAAATTGTGACCACCTCGAAAAACTCAAATATTCTCCGGTAAATCCAAATGTCTTCACCGAACACGGAGCCATAATGGCCGCCAGTGTCCTTAATTCACCCAAAGCAGTAGAAGTCAGCGTTTTCGTAGTCCGAGCATTTGTCCAACTGCGTGAGGTCGTTGCAGGCCACAAGGAACTCGCCCGAAAGATCGCCCAACTTGAGCGGAAACTCGGCGACCATGATGACCAAATCATTGTGATGGTCGAAGCTATCAAGCAACTCATGGATCCCAAGCTTCCACCAAAGACGAGAAGAATTGGATTCCATTATGAGTAGCCCCAACAAAGCGTTGCTGAGCGACGCGTTACACGCGCGCCAGAACGCAGGCGTTGAATTAAAAGGAACAATATCATGAAGAAAATATTAATAATCATTATTGTATGTCTGTTGATTTTTATAGCATTCCAGAGTCGTGATAAGAAAAGGTTCTCTGAAAAAGAACCCTGTTCTATACCCACTAACCATGTAACAGGCATTTCGCTGCACATTCCAGAACCGAGCGATTCAGAAGAAACCTTTATTGAAATACCCGAATGCACTTACCCTGACACTAATCTCTATGACTTTGTCTATGATGATGTCCCCTTGCTTTATATTGTCAATGACTTCGCCAAGATCAGCAATGCGCATATTATCATTAAGCCGAAAATACTAAGAGGCAGGGTCACCTTAAATCTAACCGCAGTTCAATGGCTTCCCGCTCTTGAGGCAATTTTAGATATGCACAATTTGTACCTCATTGAGAAACCACCCGGATCAGGCGTGTATTCCATTGAAGAGAAAAACCCCGATCAACCGGAACCAATTTGCGCCGAAACAATCATTTTCGACTCTTCAGAAGAAGCAATTGAGATAGCTGAGGCCATACAACAATTGTGGAAAGGAGACGACAACGCGATTGCCATAGCAATCCCCTCCCGCAAAGCAGTTATTCTCAAGGCAACAGAATCTATGCTTGGTGAAGCAATGGCTATCCTGGAATCAACCAAGCCAAAGAATTTTAAAAACCGAAGATAAGAATTTCCAGAAGTAGTTAACAGGGTCAGACCCACGCCACAGGTTTACGCGCCCCTCCATAGGCGGGCAGGCGTGGCGTGCGGGCCCCAGTGACAAGCACGGGGCGGGCAAGCCCTCCATAGGCGGGCAAGCTTGCAGCTTCAACACTCTGAACTCGTGCAATAATGCGGTTAACCTGAGCATGTTGCTAAACAAGGAAATGCGTAAATAAGAGGACTGACACTAATTGCGAAAAATCATCATCAAAAAAGTTTATCACGCATGAGGCCCATTGTTGTAATCATAAGCTTTGTTTTCTGGTTTGCAGTTTCCGGCAATCCCTTGTATGGAGATAGCTTTTCGCCGGGAAAAATCGAGCAACAGCTCCAGTCAATATCAGAAAAATGCATAGAAGCTACGGTTACATTGGATTCGAAGAAAATGAGTGGTACAGCCGTTGTCATAAGTGGGGATGGATTCTTGCTCACGACGGGGCATCTCTGGAGGTCTCATAAAAAAGAGACGCCATTAACAATCATTTTTAATAATGGGAAAAAGGTAAAGGCCAAATGTCTGGGATTTAACCGGGAAGAAGACATCGCTCTGGCAAAAATCACGACGTTTTCAAATGAACCCTGGCCCCATGTGGAACTGGCTGTTAAGGCTCCACCTGTCAAAACACTATGTTTCCTGCTGGGACATCCGCAAAAAAGTGGAAAGACAAGGAGGCCTCCTATCCGGATAGGGTGTGTAAAGAGCCATCATCTTCAGAAGGGCATTGTGGAAATAATCGTTACCGATTCAACAATACAACCAGGTGATTCAGGTGGGCCTCTTTTTGACTTGTCAGGAAAGCTCATTGGTTTGAATGCGGTCAATTCCACCAGGTTGAAGTATAATTGTTTTGTTGCAATAGATGTGTATTATCGCGACCGTGTTCGGTTGGAAAAAGGAGAGACTTGGGAAAATCAAGAAAACGGTGTCGGTGATATGAAGTCTCTGCTGAAGATAGATTCCAGCGCCAAGGGCGTCAAATTAATGGAGAAAGAATATAAACGGCGCATAAAAGTCGGCCATCCGCCAACCCTGGCTTTTTCAAAGAACAATCCGAAGGTGACCGTTAAGGACTACGTGGATATTTTCAATATTGATACCGTTGCCATATCGCAGGGATCACCTTATTACCTTGGTAAGGACGAGCCTGAATTGACATCCCACTTTACCAGGATCAAAGAATATAAAAGTTTTCTGCCTATCCCTATTTTAGAAAATAAGACGTTGGTTGCGCTCTCATGTCCGGTGAGTAAGCGGCACGTGATAACTAAATTGAGTTTGGTCACAAAGAGTAAAGGAATTAAAGGTGTCAGCCGAGGTGTA
The DNA here is from genome assembly GCA_042565725.1 of Verrucomicrobiota bacterium. Lineage (GTDB taxonomy): Bacteria > Verrucomicrobiota > Kiritimatiellia > UBA8416 > JBHORK01 > JBHORK01. The sequence continues at coordinate 9,967 of JBHORK010000042.1, read as the reverse complement.
GGTTACCCGGTCACTCTGGTTGCCAGCGATGAAACCTGGGATTTGGCTTTGTTAGATTTGGGCAAAAAGGCAAAATTGACACCATTTAAGTGGAGTAATGAAGGCAATAACAAACCTGGAACCATGATTTTTTGCCCTTTAGCTGATCTAAATGATATTGCCTGGGGCGTAGTCAGTGGAGCCGCAATGCAGATAACCAAGAACCGCTCGAAGAATCAGATATCTATTAAACTCAGCGACCACAGGGGACCTTATCCAAAAGTAATACCATGTGACGCCGCAGTTTTCCCTCATTTGTGCGGAGGTCCGGTTTTAAATATCAAAGGGGAGGCGATTGGTATGACTCTGGCTCGAAAAGACCATGCCACTTGCGTAATGATCGCAGCGAAAGAATTGAAGGAAGTTATTACGAAGTTGTTGCCTGAATAGGTGATTGAAGCACGGTGCAAAGAAACCAGGAAACCAGGGAGGAAACCAGGGGTCACGTCTTAACATATAACATTTCTTTTCTCTTCTCCGGGCTCTCGAGGCGGGGACGCCGGGTGGTTATTCTTCTGCCAGTCCAAGTGCAATCGCATCTTTGGGGCAATTCCATGTTTTCGATGTATTGCTGATAAGTTTAGCGCCATTCAGGACTAACCTGAATTGACATAAAATTGGAGTAGGGTGGATTAACAGAATAAGTAAAGAGCAGGAATGTTGATTTGGCCGAAAACCGGGCCAGTAAAGAAATGCCTAAATACGAAGACTGACTCTTATGATTCCGGGCGGGCAAAAAAGCTTACAGCGCAAATTCCTCATTGTAAAATTCTCGGAAAATCGGGAAGATATGGGGTAAGTAAAATCGAGAGATATTAATTATGGTAAAACGGTATATTCCCAGGACAAAGATAGTCTGCACGCTTGGGCCCGCCAGTTCTTCCGAAACAGTTCTCAGAAAGATGATAATGGCCGGGATGGATATTGCCCGAATCAATTTCTCACATGGGAACAAGGCAGGTCATTCGGCGCACATTTCTCTTGCGCGAACAATAAACAGAAAATACAGGCGCAGTATCAAACTGCTTGGCGACCTGGCCGGTCCGCGTGTGAGAATGGGATATTTTAAAAATCGCAAGCCGTTCATGCTTGAAAAGAACAAGGTTCTTTATCTTGTGAGGGAAGGGGATCAGGCCGCGCGTAGTCTTCCTTTCGATTACCAGGGCGAATTTACCGATATTGCCGGCGCAAAAAACCTCTATCTTGATGACGGAAATATTATATTGAAAGTGATCGATATATCCTCGGATCGTATCAAGACAAGGGTAGTTGTCGGAGGTCTGCTCAAGGAGCGGAAAGCTATAAACTTTCCAGGTGCAAAACTGAAATTTCCGCCATTATCCGATAAGGACAAGAAAGATATAGACTTTGCAGTTGAAGCCGGACTTGATTACCTCGCGTTGTCATTCGTCAGAAGCAGGAAGGATGTTGAGGTAGTTCGTGAATACATAGGCCGTAGACTGCCGAAATGTAAGATAATTTCTAAAATAGAAAATCGTGCCGGAATCAGGAATATAGATGAAATCATTGAAATATCCGATGGGATTATGGTGGCGCGCGGTGATATGGGCGTATGTGTTCCCATATACGAAGTTCCAATCATACAGAAGAAAATAATAAAGAAATGCCGGGCAAAAAGAAAACCGGTTATAACAGCCACGCAAATGCTCGAAAGCATGGTGAGCCGCATAACGCCGACCAGGGCAGAGGTCACCGATGTAGCCAATGCGGTTCTTGACGGAACAACCTCTGTAATGCTGTCCGCGGAAACAGCTGTTGGCCGATACCCCGCTGAGACAGTGGATATGATGAATAAGATCATCAGGCATACAGAGCTGAACAGCTAAGGGTAAATAGGGGTCACGTCTTAACGTTTAACATCTGCGTACATCTGCCTGCCCTGTCGTATGACAGGGTGGCTCCATTTTTTCCCGGCCAATTAATCTCCCTCAAAACTCAAAAGTCAGGGAATCCCTTACAAAAAAAGGGTAAAATCAAGAAATAACTACACGAATTGTCGATCACGCCACGGGCGGACAGGGGTTTCCTTACAGACAGGATTTTTTATTTGGTGTAGTATCCTTTAGTTTTAGAAAGAGAGTAAATCGGGGTAGGTTGTAAAACGGAGAGAAGTGCCTGCCCGCTCGTGGAGGGTTGAATGTTGAGACCTGACCACAATAAGTACTACTGATTAACCCAGAGAGAAAAAAATTGTACGGAGGATTGCTGTGAACGCGAAAATTATTACATCAAAGAATGACTGTGTATTACCTGTTTTCTGTGTCGTAATCATTCTTTCATTTGTGTTTGGCCTCACGGGCTGTGGACCGGCGGCGGAGACATCCGGCGACAAGGCACCGTCAACAGGTGTGCAGAAAGAAGGATACTTTCAGACACATGTCTATTTCGCAACTGACCGTAAACCTGAACACAATGATGACCTACGGTTTTCCGGTATGCGTGGAGACGGCAACCTTATCTACGGTATGGTTGAAGTGAGTATTCCCGACAGCCACAAGGTTGGAGCAATCGAGAGTCCTAGATGGTTCCGTTTCTGGGACAGGGATGATCCGTCAGAATTTGTCCTGGTGCTCTCGCGTTCCAGGTTTGATGATCGGTTGGCATTCGGTGCGCACATAACCGAACTACTTAAGGAAGTCGGTCGTGATGATGTTCTGGTATTTATCCATGGCTATAATGTTAATTTTGATGAGGCCGCTAAGAGGACCGCTCAACTTGCCTATGATCTTGAATTCACTGGTGCATCAATGTTTTATAGTTGGCCGTCTCTCGGCCAGTTCGATAAATACCCTACAGATAAAGAAAGCGTAGAATGGACGATTCCGCACTTACAGAACTTCCTGCGTTTTACACTCACAAACTGCGGAGCTAAAAATGTTCACATTATTGCGCATAGTATGGGGAATAAAGCGATTGTAGACGCTCTGTGCGCGTTTGATCCTTCAACACTTCCATCAGGTTCAGCAAAGCTTCGGCAGATCATTCTCGCTGCTCCGGATATTGCCGCTGATAATTTTAAGCAACTCGCTGCCAACTTTAATGGGAAAGCCAAACGAGTTACTCTATATACATCAAAAAATGACAAGGCGATGATAGCATCCATGAAATTTCAAACGTATCCGAGAGCGGGAGGATGTGTTGTAGTAGTCGATGGAGTAGACACAATCGATGCGGCAGAAGTTGAGACCGGTTTCTTTGCGCACGCATATTATGGCAGTTCCATTATGCCTGATATTTTCGCCCTTATTCAAAATGACTTGCCGCCAACAAACCGATTTGGATTAAAAAGAATATCAGACGAAAAAGGTATTTATTGGAAAGTTAAACCAGGCGCTTTCAATCGAGACGAATAATCCTGCCGTGCCAGGCCGTCTTGTCCGCCGTGGCGTGCGGGCAAGCCCTCTGTAGGCGGGTAAACTTGACAATTGCATTAGCCCTGGCCTGCCACGGTCTTGTAATACACCGTATTATTTAATTGTAGCCGGTGTGACCGTTAGGTCTCGAATACAAACATTCGTTGTCAACGGGGGACAGGTAGCAGTCGGCGGAGAGGTAAACAATTATGAAGAAAATTCAAATTCTTTTTCTTATTGCGATGGTCTTTCTACCCAGCGTACTTCTCGCCAGGTTAGGGGAAACTATTGAGAAATGCGACAAGAGGTACGGGAAACCTGTAAAGATATATAAGGGCGGTAAGGTATATCACGAAAATGGTTTCAATATTAATGTCACTTTCACTAACAACACAGCTTTCTTGATCACATACAGTAAACCAAAGAAAGAGGATGATCTAATCAGGCAGCGTTTGACGTCAAAAGAAATTGATAAATTTCTGAAAGTTAACAGCCAGAAGGCTAAGTGGAAACAACGCGATCCTATGGCGCGATTCTTCTCAGTAAATGATAACATTGAACGACTGGCTATGCTGAGAGAATCTGAGGCTCAGATTGTTTGGGATAGATCTGACGGGAAAGCGTTAGCCTTTTATGATAAAAACATGCCTTCCGAGAATTATCGTATGCTGCACATCGGCCTGCTGGAATTTATCAATAAGAAAAAAGAGAAAGATCCTCTGGAAGGATTTTAATAAGAGATTTTAAGCCGGGATCCACAGCAGTAGAACAAGGTTCGTTACGTAACAGAAGCATTTCTTCTTTTATTTCTTTCCCATCAGAAGCACCTGGAAGATGGAGCTATCTGCTTTGTTGAATCATGCAATGATAACAATGCATATCAAAACCCCGAAAATCTATTTACCCCATAAATACGGTTATCGTTGATCGGTTGCGCGGCTCGAATCGCGTGAGCGACGTTGTCGCAACGCGACTCACGTCGTTTGTCGTCGATCGGTTGCGTCATGCTTTTTTCTGCTTATAACCTTTGTAAAAGGATGGGAATAGAACTCCTGACAAGCCGGTTTTTAACAGGGTCAGATCCACGCCACAGACCTGCCCGCTACGGCCTTGCAATACCACACAGATTTCTCTTCGATAGTCTTGATTTTTCGTACGATATAGTAAAGTATAAGCGTCGTTCATATAGATTACAAAACACGCTACAAAAAGGAAAATATTATGGCTACAAGTGATAATCTGCAGGCAGCATTTGCGGGAGAAAGTCAGGCGAACCGTAAATATCTGGCATTTGCCAAGAAAGCGGAAGATGACGGCAAACCACAGGTTGCCAAATTATTCCGTGCAGCGGCGGAAGCTGAAACTATTCACGCCCACGCGCATCTGCGCGTTATGGATGGAATCAAAGGCACAGAGGAGAATCTGTGCGAAGCTATTGCGGGTGAAGGTCATGAGTTTAAGGCCATGTACCCTGAATTTCTTAAAACAGCCCAGGATGAAGGCAACAAGTTGGCGGAGATAAGCTTCAAAAACGCCCTGGCAGTTGAGGAGATACATCACGGTCTTTACAGCAAAGCGCTTGAATCTGTAAAAGCCGGATCTGATCTTGAGGCAGCAGCAATATATGTTTGCCCGGTATGCGGAAATACCGTGGAAAACGAAACACCTGAAAAATGCCCTATTTGCGGTGTGCCGGGTGAAAAGTTTATTGAGATTAAATAAGGCACAAGGTCATGGTTGGTGAAAACAAGGCATGGCGATGTACTCTTTGTGGATATGTGCACAGGGGTGAAACTCCTCCTGAGTACTGTCCGGTATGCGGCGCGTCATCGTCGGAATTTGAGCCCTACGAAGAACCTGCAATTAAGCAGGTTCAACCTGCATCGAAACGATGGCGATGTTTGAACTGCAATTACATCCATGAAGGTAATAGCCCGCCGGATATGTGTCCAATTTGCGGAGCCGGACCGGACAGGTTTGAACCTATCCCTGACCTTAAAGATGTAGAAGATGAAACGGCAACATCTATCAAAGCCGTAATAGTGGGCGGTGGCATAGCGGGCATATCTGCTGCGGAAGCCATTAGAAAAGCATCTGCAGAGTCATCAATAACATTAATTTCCAGTGAACCGTGTATTCCATACTACCGCTTGAATTTGACACGATACCTCGCCGGCGAAATTAATTACGCGTCATTGGCTATACATCCGGAATCATGGTACAAGGAAAACCGGATTGACCTGATTCAAGGGCAAAAGATTGTGAACCTTTCTGCTGACACACGAAAGGTTACTCTGGATAACAGCAGAGCTATCCCCTACGACAAACTTATTCTGGCCATGGGCTCACATCCGTTTACACCCCCGATTCCCGGCATTGAATTGAATGGTGTGTTTACCCTGCGTACGGCATCAGATGCCGACGCAATTCTGGAACGAATTGATAGTGGCCTGAATTGTGTTTGTATTGGCGGTGGAGTTTTGGGTCTGGAAACCGCCGGTGCACTGGCAAAACGCGGCGGTAACGTCACGCTGCTCGAAAGCCACGAATGGCTTATGCCTCGGCAACTTAACAAAGAAGCAGCAGCACTGCTGGAATCTCACATAACCAGACTTGGCATTAGACTCAGAAAAACAGCATGCACCAGGGAACTTTCCGGAACAGACGGCACAGTCACTGATGTGATCCTGCAGGATGGTGAAAAGATTTCATGCGGTATGGTCGTGATTTGTACAGGAGTACGTTCAAATACACATCTGGCCCGAAAAGCCGAATTAGAGGTGAATCGCGGAATAGTCGTGGACAATTACCTCACAACATCTGATCCGGACATCCTGGCAGCAGGTGACGTTTCCGAACATAATGGTGTTGTTTATGGCATATGGGGACCATCTCAGTTCCAGGGTACCATTGCCGGGTTAAACGCACTTGGCTCTAAAACATCATTCGGCGGTGTTCCACGATCAAATGCACTCAAGGTATTAGGAATAGATATGTTCAGCATAGGACAATTCACACCGGAAGACGGCAGCTACCAGGTATTCCACAAACAAGAATCTGGTGTGTTCCGTTATTTTGTTTTTCATGACGGGAAAATGGTGGGATGCATTCTTCTTGGTGATGCGGAGTCGACAACTCAAGTTAAAAAAGCAATTGAAGGCCGAAAAGATTTCTCAGGACTATTAAGCGACCATCCAAGTTGTGCAGATGTAACGAAATACTTACACAAATAACCAGGCCCTAAACAAGATAGGGTTATTGCGGTCAGGTCTTAATCCGCCATAGGCGGATAAACCCTCCATAGGCGGATAAACCCTCCATAGGCGGATAAACCCGCCGTAGGCGGGCAAGCCCGCCACGGCCTTGCAATACCACACATTTCTGCTAATCGCAATATTGCATGAAGAAAAGCAAACGGTTTCGATAATGTCTTGAAAAAACGGCGTTTATGAAGAAAATATACTGAATAGCAATAAATACAAATTGTATGTATGCTGTTCGAAGAAGAGAATGTTTGCTTTTCTTCACTAAAGCGAGCCCAGAGCACCGAATCTGCTGCGTTTCGCGATGTTTCGCATAGAGTTTATAGCAAAACACCGCGCGCCCCGCCACAGGCGGGCAAGCCCTCCATAGGCGGGCAAGCTTGCAGCTTCAACACTCTGAACTCGTGCAATAATGCGGTGAACCTGAACATGTATTCGCGAAATTAATCAGTATAATACTTATGTTCGGCTAAGAAATTATGAACTTAGACATAAATCAACACGAGACGTACATCACCGCGCCGGATGATTTATCCAAGATCGTGCGTGAGGCGATTCCATCTCCAGCGCAACCCAAGGTTGTCATACCTGGCCCGACCGACCACGTAAACGGTATCCTTCCCGACGGCAAGCGGACAGCCGCACATCGTGGCAAGCTATACGGCATGTCCCTCGCATGGCGCGGCCTGCGGTTTCTCGGCTTCACATTCGGCATCGCCGCCGTCTGGTTCGTTGGCGCATGGGTTTGTCATGGCAGGATGCCTCTCTGCCTCTCGCAGCCACGCATCAGGTTCTCAATCGGATCACCTCCCAGTCCGATTCTGCCGCCAACATGGCTGGTCGCTATCCTCGGCCTCATGGTTTTCATTTCAATCTGCATGATGTTGTTTGGAACACAAGACATTACACCAAAGATAAAATTCAAAGAGGATCAATAGCCGAACAAAAACTTCCACACTTACAAAATTTGGCGCGCCAAATTTTGAAGGTGAAGTTAACGTTCGCCTTACAATCAAAAAAAAATCAGGGTGCACCACATTTCTGATAACCTGAACATGTATTCACGAAATCAATCAGTATAATATTTGTGTTCTGTGCACAGGAACAACAAAAACATCGGGAGTAGATATGAAGAAAACTATCTTTATTCTCATCATTGTTATCGCTGTTTTGTGGGTTGCGCCTTCTATCTTGAGCCCACAAGCTCCACTCAAAGATGGTCTTTATCTAAGCTATGATTATGGCGGCTCAACAATTCGTGTAACATTCAAAGAAATCAGCAAGAATCAGTTTCGGGCAACTATTTCACCCGGGAATAGCCAGAAGGTTGTTAATAGAAGACTAAAAACCACTGACGACCGAGTTTATGAGCTAGGATTAATCGGTCCGCTCTGGATTCCTCCCAGTTCGGTCAAGGTTGGCGGCAAAGCTCATGGCAGTCGCGTGGTTGAAGTCAAACGCTGGAAGAAATGGGACGTCGGCGTAGTAAAGGCGAGTTTTGGCATTGGGGCTGCGCTGCGAGGTGAATGGTATTATGAGAAGAATACCGGGTTCCTGGTCGGCGGCAGTAAATCTACAGCAGTGTCGGGCGAAGGTGGGGGTACACATTATGTTCTCATTGGCACAAATCTCGAAAACTTATGATTTCAAAACAGGTGTTAGACGATCACGGGAGAATAAGGAAACACACAGTGAGTAGAGTCCTCTACATTATCAACCCCGCCGGCCACGTTCACCGTATGTCCGCGTGCATTGCAAGTCATGTGCCCCGGAGATAAAGGGTAAAGTAAATTGGGGTCAGGTCTAAACTTTCCCTCATCTGCGTTGATCTGCGTTCACCGGCGGTTACAAATCTCCACTGGTTAAGCGGGAACGAATATTGTATACTCACCCAGTATTAGATATGGTTTTTGAGAATTAATATTTGTTAGGCACGGTGAATAATGAGATTACGAGGGCGTAAAAAAATCGAGATGGTTAATCTTGGCCAACAGCCGATTCTGGATGCAGCACGCCAAGCTAAACCGAAGGATGAATCAGCCACAGGATACCTGATTTGGGGTATTCTTGAATTGTGCTGGATCGTGCCAGTCGTTGGCTTTCTTGTTTTCGTTCGACCAGTCATTTGTATTTTCAGGCTTTTTCACGACGGGCACTATCTCTGGTCATCCGTCTTTTTTGCTCCATTCATTTTGTTCTGGGTGTTCGCAATCAGAGACCTGAAGAAGCATAAGGTTTCCAAAGCAACGGTCATCTGCTTCGCTCTGTCCTTCGCTAGCCTGGCAGGACTGAGTCTGGCAGTTCCAGAGGTGTCCGTCTGGTTTTGGGATTAAATAGGGGTCAGTAAAAGTCGGGATCAGGTCTCAATCCGCCATAGGCGGATACCCCTCCATAAGCACCGAACTTGATTCCAACCTTTCTTGACCACCACGAACCGGGGGTTTCCTTGTCGGCAGCGGTTTGCGTCAGCTGAATGTTGCTAATGTGTACAGTGCCTTTGCCTGAAAGCAGAAGGTTGAATTGAAGTTTCTCGGGCCGATCGGGAAGCCAGCCCGTCTCATCTCTGACCATAAATGGAATATTGAAATCCCGCCAGCCAGAAGAACCTTGTATAACACCCATTGGGCCAGATGGGGCCAATGTTTTACTGAAGAAAGCTTTTCCTCCGGGAAAATGATTTCGCATTTCAAGATAACCATTACCTTTAACATTATCATATTTTATCCGCCCTTTAAGACTATAGGCAGGTGCTGTGATACCCGGAGCGTTTATTGTCAAGAGATTGAATGTCATTGGTTGATCAGTGGTATTTTCCAGCTTGAGGGTATTATCAACTACCTCACCGGTATTCAGGTCACCACTCTTCTTCAGGTCTTGCCATGCGATATCCTTTATTACTTCATTTCCAAAGCATATTCCGCAAATCATTATCAATATAATGATGATAGTTGTTTTCATGATTTGTTTCCAATCTCCTTTCTGTGCAGCTTAAGCAGTTCTTTAAGAGTGTCATGATCTATCTTTCCTTCAGCGTATTTTATCCTGAGACTCTGTTCAAACTTGGATGGTATTACCTCATCAAGAGTTTCTATCTTGGCAATAAGACGGTCAAGACGTAGTCGGATTGTGGGATATGAAACACCGTATTCCTTGGCCAAATCTTTAAGGGACCCAGACCTGAGGACAAACCGTTTTATGAGAGAAATATCTTCATCGCTCAAAGCCTTAACCCATTTGTTTGGAGAATCACTGCTCATTTATTTACCTAATTAGTGTTAATATATTGATATT
>JBHORK010000041.1:0-20757 GCA_042565725.1 Verrucomicrobiota bacterium | reverse complement strand
GACTTATCCATTTGGAGGTCGATGTAGTCGATGGGAGAATGCGCGAACAAACAGAAAAACAGCAACAGACGATCTTGACCTGGTTGCCGTACGCAACAAAATGATGTTTTATGATTACGGTGTTCCGCCGCACACGGGCAGTAATGGTGAAAAGCCCTATATAGGCATGCAGGGAGTGTTCAGTGTATACAGTTTCTACCCGCTTTATTCATGGTTTTTTCACGAACTGGGATATGCAATAAAACTTTCCGAGAATGTTGATGTTGCCGGTGTTCAGAAATGTCAGTCTGCTCGATGTTATCCTTACGAGATAGCTCATGGCACATTTCATGATCTTATAAACAACGGTGTAAAGAATATTTTTGTGCCACATGTTGTGAGCATGCCGCGGGATGAAGAGGATGCATTAAGCCTGTCCTGTCCCATTGCCCAGGCTGTTCCTTATTACCTGTCTTCGGCATTTGACGATGAAGGTATAAACATTCTTAATCCGGTAATAGACATGAGCGATGGACTTGAGTCGGCAGAGAAGGCATTTGCGGATCTGGCGATGTCTCTCGGTCATCAGGCCCGGGATGCGCGCCGGGCATTTCGCAAGGGGTGTGAAATGCAGAGAAAGTTCCGAGAAGCTTCAAAAGAGAAAGGCACGAAGATTCTGCAGGATATAGAACGTAACAATAAGACTGCTATCGTTCTTGTCGGACGCCCTTACAATGCTTTTGCCCGGAAAGCCAACATGGGAGTACCGCGCAAGTTCGCGAGTTCTGGTGTAACTATTATTCCCTGCGAATTCCTGCCTTATGAAAATGAGATTTGCGAAAACACCATGTACTGGAAATACGGCCAATTAATACTTAAAAGCCTGCGGTTTGTAAGAAAACATCCCAATCTCTTTCCCGTTTATATAAGTAATTTCGGGTGTGGCCCTGATTCATTCATTCAGCATTTCTCCAATACGATTCTGAAACAAAAACCTCTGCTTTATCTTGAGTTGGATTCACATACTGCTGACGCTGGGATAGCAACTCGTGTTGCGGCATTTCTGGACATAATTTCAGGTTATAAAAAAGCAGGCTCCCGCAAAGACGTGCGTCGAGAATTTGTGCCCGCAGAGTTTGTGACCAAAAGGAAACAGGCTTTTGTAAGAACATCTAAGGGAAAGCTTGTTAAAATAAGTGACCCGAGAGTCACCGTGGCGTTTCCGTCGATGGGGCGCTATAATACAGAGGCTGTGGCTGCCGCAAGCAGGAAGTTCGGCTTTAACGGCGTGGCATTGCCACCTGCAGATGACCGGGTGTTAGGACTGGGAAAGGAATTCACGAGCGGCAAGGAATGTTCACCCGCTATTCTGACTGTTGGCACCTTGATCAACTACTGCCGCGAAAGTTTCAAAAAAAAGCGTGATGACGAAATCCTGCTGTTCTTCATGCCTACAGCAGAAGGACCATGCCGGTTTGGTCAATACAACGTGTACATGAGAATGCTCATAAAACTGCTCGAAATTGAAGATGTGGCGTTTTTTTCACTGACTGCGGAAAACGGTTATAGCGGGTTGGGATTATCTTTTGTCATATCGTCATGGTTGTCGGTAGTAGTCAGCAACATAATGTCCGACATTCGGGCGGCCCTGAACATTGCGGCAGTGAACAGGCATACAGCATCAGCTAAATTTGAAAGAGAATGGCGGCGGCTTATCAGGGCCTTCTCGCGTGGTTATTCTGCCACTCGAAAAGCTTTGAAAAGGACGGCAAAGAACCTGTCCTGCCTGAAGCTCAAAAATAATCCAGCCGACATACCCAAAGTATTGCTTGCCGGCGAGATCTTTGTCAGATGTGATGAAATATCGTGTCGGGAAATTCACAATCATTATGCCGACGAAGGCATCATGTTGAAACGGGCGGATACCATGGAATGGATATATTACACAGATTGGCGGCTTCTGCATCAGCTTGCGGGAAATGACGGGTATCCGTCGAATTTCTTGAGTAGAAGATTCTTCTTGAGAAAACTGAAAGCAGCGGTTTTGCATGGAAATAAAAACAGCCGGAAATTTGTTAAAACCAGAATAAAACTCTTTTTGGAACAATTTGTAGAAAGGAAAGTGCGGCGAATTCTTTCTCGGACAGGTCTTCTTACAACCAGGCAGCATGATATCGATCATGTGGTAAGAAGAGGTGCGGATTTTATACATCCCGCGTTGACAGGTGAAGCAATATTGAGCGCAGGCTCAGCATACGAGGTGATGGAGCATTCCCCTCTCGAAAACTACTGTGGCGTTGTTTTCATAGGGCCTTTTAATTGTATGCCGACTGGGGTAGCGGAATCTGTAATCAAGCCATACGCAAGAAAAAAAGGTATCCCGTATCTCACGTTTGAAACTGATGCCGGGCCCATGCCGTCGAATTTCAAAAGTCAGATGGAAGTCCACATGCTCAGGGCTAAGAGGTATGCATTACAGCAGGCGTGAATGATTATAGGAGTTTACCGGCCCGAGCTCCTGTGAAAGCACCATTGCTCAAGGTTGATTTGCCGTTAATTATCACACTATCGATTCCTTCAGCAAGCTGATGCGGATTTGAATAAGCGGCGGTATCGTTAATTTCTGCCGGATCAAATATAACGATATCGGCCTTTTTACCCTTGGCTATAACACCCCGGTTTTTTAGTTTAAAATGTTCTGCCGGCAAAGATGTCATTTTTCTGATTGCTTCAGGCAAAGAAACCGTTTTTCCGTCCAATGCCATTTTTATAAAACGCGGAAAACTCCCATAAGCACGAGGATGCGGATAATCATAACTTAACGGACCTGTCGGCGCCCTTAATGATGCGTCGGTGCCAAGCATCACATAGGGTTCAGCAAGAATCTTAATCATGTTTTCCTCGCTCATTCCAAAGAAAAACGCGCTGGTTCTCAAGTTATCTTTTTCCACAAGATGCAGAACAGCGTCAACAGGCTCCATATTTAAGTGTTTTGCGATATTTGGTAACCGCATGCCCTGAAATTGTTTGTTGCCGGTAGATCCGACAGTTATGTTCGACCAATAATCCGCCGTGTGTGATTTTGTTAATTCCGCCTTTATACGAGCGCGGTCACCGGAGTTACGAAGCCGCTCCAGAACAGCTTCCCTTCCGCCTTCTTCCGCCCAATCGGGGAAAATAATATCAAGTTCCGTATTCGACGCTATGTAAGGATAACGATCTGCGCACACTGCGGTTCCATTTGCTCTGGCGCTGTTTATAATGGCCAGGGCTTCATCTATTAACTTCCAATTTGACTTGCCAGCAGTTTTGAGATGCGATATTTCGACGCGTACATCCGCTTTCCTGCCGACATCAATGACCTCGCTAATTGCCTCAACAAGATTATTGCTTTCACTGCGCATATGACTGGTAAAGATTCCATCGTATTTTGCGACAATACCCGCCAGCTCAACCAATTCTTCCTGCGCGGCAAACATGCCTGGCGCGTAAATCAAACCTGTGCTGAGCCCGCGCCCTCCTTCATCAAGACTTTTCTCCAGCAACAATTTCATTGTTTTTAATTCATCGCTGGTTACTTTTCTGTTCTCATATCCTGCCGTGCCGGCACGCAATGTATTGTGTCCTATCAACAAAACTACGTTAGGAGCAGGACCCACTTTCTCAAGCAGTTCGCGGTATTCCGAGACACTGTTCCATTTGCCGGGATATTTCTTGTCCTGCCAGTCGGATGGCATGTGATAATCGCCGACAAGCGGCGCCGCAGATGCGCCACAGTTTCCGACAATTTCGGTGGTTATGCCCTGGTAGATTTTGCTGGCGGCCGACGGCTCGATAAGTAAATACGCATCCGAATGGGAGTGGGCGTCAATGAAACCAGGACAGATATACTTGCGTGAGGCGTGAAGTGTGAAGCGTGAAGCGGAGGCCGAAAGATCGCCTAAGTCGGTAATGGTATCGTCTTTGATTCCAATATCCGTTTTCAGGGGCTCTGCGCCAGTACCGTCGAACAACAGACCTCCGGATATGATTATATCAAACATAAGATTGATTAATGTGAGGCTCGCTTGGGGTCAGGCCGTTGACTTTTCCCCCGCCCCCTTTCCCCTGTAAAGTCAATGCCAGACCCCGTCTCGCCTTGGCTAATGGCTTGCCGCAGCATAGCTTTGACAAAGCCATGTTCTTAGTTTTTAGTTTTTGGTTCTTTGTCCTTTAGTTCGTCAGTGGTTTCGCTTTCCTTCATCATTGGACATTCCTTGTTGGATATTGGATGTTCGATCCTCTCTTCCTCGCCGCCGCCTCGCGTCTTCGCGCCTGCCCTGCGTAGCTCTTCGAGCGAAGAAGGGTCGCCGTTTCTTTCTTTCTTCCATCCCAGCATGTCTGCTACTTCCTGCTGAACCTGTTCAAGTTCATCAAGCTGAAGCCTTGGGTCGGCAACAATAAACGATTCTCCAGTTTTTTTATGTTCATAAACGCGAATCATTGTACCGGAGTCATTAGTTTGTGTATCTCGTTCAGCCAGGATTTTCTTACGCTCAAGCATAACGGCAAGGATAAAGATAACATTCTGTTTAGACTTATCTTCTTCCTGTATTAATTTCCGTAGGAGAGATTCAGCGGTTTCCTTTTTAAGAGGCTCTTCTGCTTTTGGAGGAGGTGCGTTGAATACTCCTTTCCACGAACTGAACAATGATGATTCTTTTTCGCTTTCCTCCTGGCAATGTTCACAATAGTCCTGTCGTTGATAACCTTCTTCATTGAATATGAGGCATGAGAAACATAGTTGATTATCTTCAAACGGCTTCTCGCACTTGCCGCATGCGCTTCCTCTAGGTTTTATGTCCCAATCCTGTGCCATATAATTCCTTTCTAAGGTAAACTTTTCTGCTTCGGTGTATTCTTATGGAAAGACAGTTTTCTAGTTCGCTTATTGCACCAGTTCATATTGCAGTATCACCGCAGCGTCAAGGGTGAAGCTGTATAACATACCGCAAACCCTTGAGAACAAAGGTGATGCTGTAATATGGGCTGGCCTTTTAGGTGAACAAGACGAAAAATATCCGAAAACATTAAGATTACAAAATGTAGCCTTTAATTTTATATGAAGGATGTTCATAACTGCTATTCTGCTCAATTCTTATAAAACACTTTTCGTTTTGTTCATGCAATATGCGGACTGGGCGGATGGTAGGATCTTCTGTTTGTAAAGTCAAACCGTCAAAGCCGATATGTGCGGCTGGAAGATTTGATTGAATGGTCTGCAGAATTACTCACCCAGTATCTGGGTAAGAACATCCAATATTTCGCCTTCATTTTCGGGCGGGCAGAAAATGCCTTCCTTAACCATAATCAAGGCAGGGTCAGGATTGCCCGGACCTCCACCGTTATTAGGATGCAGAATCTTTACCAGAAATCTATCAAGCCCGGACTCCGCTCCCGCAACATAATCCGAGACAAAAGAAGCATCTATTGTTTTTGTTTCCCCTTTGTTGACATCAATATCTGTTTCCTGTTCCTGATTAAGCTCAACCCCGTTACTGCCGTCCGTATTCAGACAATAAACGCTGTTTCTTACACGCAGTTTAGCGATATTTCGTGGCCCGAGATTTGTCACATCCACCGTAACACCTACCTTGGTGCCGAAGAAGTAGAGTGGGAATATCCCCCAGTATTCCGGCGAATAAACCTTATTCTCGTAAAACGTATAACCCCATACATGATAATACGTGCCGCTTTCATCCGTAACCGTGTGACCGTATTGATCAAAGAAGCTTATATCCACACTAAGCTGTTTTTGTTCACCATTATGCTGACCACCAGGAAAATCATCATCCTGTGCCTGTGTTACTGCGAAACCGGAGAATAACAGAAGAAAAGCCCCCAATATCGGAACCATAGATAATCTCATTTTCATAATAAACCCTGTATTCAACAATGTAATCAGCACAAACTACAAAGCAATAATACAATTTTCAGCATCAATAGTCAAGAATTTTAGGGGGTCTATACGTTCACAAACTACCCTATTTTCTTATTTTCCTTGCAGGAAATATCCTGTATAATACTTAAAGAAATGCTTCTTTTTTAAGCAAAGGCTGTGATATTTATGTCTAAGGCCAAATTGATTCTTGCTTGTGTGCTTCTTACATCGGGATTTGCCGCGGCCGCGATGTGGCATCCCGTGGTCAGAGTGAAAATCCGGGATTTGTTTTTATCTCGAAAAGAAATTCATACGCGCAAAAATCATGCCCGGAAAACATCAGCAGAACACACCGCGACCCCACAGGAATTTGCTTCCCTCTTGAAAAAAGCATTTGCGCTTAAAGATAAACAGGAGATACATCGCCTTGCCGATATCCTTGCTGATAAAAATGTTGAAAAAGCGCTTGATCTGATAATGCTGATGGATCCGGACTGGCAGGCAAAACGAACATATATTTCGGCATGTGCTGAAAAGAATCCGCATGCTGCAGCAGTATGGGCCGTTACGAAATCACCTAAATCCGGCAATAGCATTTTTACCCTGCGCCGTTCCCTTTATATATGGGTTTCCCGAGACCCGCATTTGGCCTTGGAATGGGCCAGAACGCTTTCATCCGAACAAAACAGAGAGTACTCGTTATGGACAATCTTTGAGGCATGGGCACAAACAGACCCGAAAGCTTCTGCTGAACAGCTTGAGCTGACAACTGATTTTGTCACAAAAAATATTGCTTATGGAAGAATCGCTTATGCCTGGGCCCTTCAGGATCTTCATTCTGCCGTCGAATGGGCATGGAACATGCCCGACGGGAACAGCAGGAACAGCGCGTTAAGATCTATTGCCGAAGTGGTTTGTAACTTAGACGATCCTGCTGCTGTGGAGTTAGCTAAAAAACTGCCTTCAAAAAAAGACCATGATAATACAATCCGCGCTATGGCTTCGCTTATTTCTGATGATATTGATACCGCCTCTGACTGGATTGCCTCCAGAATCCCGGGCGGATTCGGAAAAGATACCGCTTTCCGAATCGCAATTACCGACTGGACACTTAAAAACCCGGATGAGGCCATAGAATGGGCCAGCCAATTATCCAATCCCTCAGACAAAGAATATATGTTTTCCATCATGGCCCAGGCGCTGGCGGCCTCAGACATTGAAACAGCAACTGCGCTTGCATTGAATCTTTCCCCGGGCGGTAGAAGAAGAGACGCTATAAGAAGAATAGCTTCAACCTGGGCACGCAAAGATACAGACGCCGCAGAAGACTGGGCGGAACAACTGCAGGATGATGACTTGCGCGCAATTGCTCAGGATGTGATAGAAAATTCCGATACGGACATTTCTTCTGTTGGTCAACCTGTGCAGGAAGAACCTACCTCGCCGCCTGAAGAATATATCTCTCCTCCGCCGGCTGAAGAAGACGATCCTCCGGACATACCGGATGATCCGCCAGATGAAGAAGACGATCCTCCGGATATACCGGATGATCCGCCAGATGAAGAAGACGATCCTCCGGATATACCGGATGATCCGCCAGATGAGGAAGAAGACAATCCTCCAGATATAGAGAATCCTCATATAGATGATCCTCCCCCTCCGCCACCTCCGACGGTTGAAGGCCTTCCTGATGACTTGCGTACTCGTCTTATTCATGACTGGGCATTCAAGGCAGTAGAAGCCGGATGTAATCCTTTAACAACCATCACGATTCTGGAAGAGCTTCTGCCGGCCGGACGCGAGCTCGATAATCCAATAAAAATTATTGTGTCGGAATGCACTGCTGCTGATCAGCAATTTTGGAGTGACTGGGCATGCGAGCGCCCTGAAGGGCATGATCGTGATATAGCCGTATCCGGAGCAATATACGGATTTATAAATACCGCAAGTATAGCTGAGTACCCTGATGAAGCCGCGCAGCTCATAAACAATTTGTCTGCCGGAGCGACTCGGGAAAATATGATAACCTGTCTTTCTTATGCGTCAGTTAAACAGGACAATGATGTGGCATTAGAATGGATTTCGAATCTTGCTGACGAACAGGACAAGAATTTCGCGCTAAGTGAAGTAAAACGCCTGGAATCATTTGTTAATGAGCTGTAAGCTCAAGCCGGGAGCAGACAACAGCTTTCATGTCATAATCAAGCTGATCAGTATATTTTGCTTTTACAAAATTACCAATATCGCTTTCTTTAGCGCCTTTCACCAATATTACACCATCCACTTCGGGCGCAAAACGTTTTGAGCGTCCGACAATAATATTTTTCTTTTCCGGATGAAATCTTTCCAGCAGAATTTCTGTTTCCGTGCCAATAAGCGCGGCGGCTTTTGTATCAACTATCTTTTTCTGTGCAATCAATAATTGCTCTCGTCGTTTTTCAGCCACACTTGAGTCCGGGCGATTCGGCATCCTAAAAGCTTTTGTGTTTTCTTCCGGGGAATATACAAACACGCCCAGATGGTCAAATTCTGTTTTCTTAACGAATTCAAGCAGGTGCTCAAAATGTTCATTTGTTTCACCAGGAAAACCGACCAGACAGGTTGTCCTTATAGCAGCATCGGGCAGGGTTTGGCGTATACGGACACACATTTCCTGTACATGTTCAGTTGTATCTGGCCGGCCCATGGCGCACAGAATTTCTTTGTGACTATGCTGTATGGGGAGATCCAGATAGTGGCAAACCTGCGGAATCTCCGACATAGTTTCAAGAAGTTCATCAGTTATTTGTGAGGGGTATCCATAAAGCAGGCGTATCCAGAATTCCCTGCTTGTCCTGAGCTTAGTCGAAGGGCTTGTCCTGCCCGCCCCGCCAGCCCCGAGCTCTGCCGAGGGGAGCCTTGTCGAGGGGGGGGTTGCCTGCCGTGAGCTTGTCGAACCGGTCGAAGGGCCTGCCCTGCTTAGAGCCCGCAGTAATTCCGGCAGGTTCGTGTTGTCTTTAAAATCGTGCCCATAGGCCGTCACATCCTGTGAAATCAGATTAATTTCTTTGAAGCCCTGTTCCAGGAGGGCTTCTGCCTCTTTAACTATCTGTTTGATTGTTCTAGACCTGTAGCGTCCGCGAATTCCTGGTATAGCGCAGAAAGCACAATGATGATTGCAGCCTTCGGCAATTTTGATATAAGCGTAAGGGCCTCCGGAGAAAACAAGGCCGGGAACCCTGGGCTCGTATAATTTTCTGGCAGTGTCCGAGACTTCAATGATGTTTCGTTTTCCGTCGGCCAGCCTGAGGATTATTTTTCCTGCTTCTTCAAGCTGATCCAGGCCTAAGAATGCATCAACTTCGGGATATTCTTTCTGCAGTTTATTTTTATATCTCTGAGGCAAACATCCGGTAACCATCACTGCCTTGCAATCACCGCTGCTTTTGAGTTCGCAGGCTGATAGTATTGCATCGTTTGCTTCGTTCCGTGCTTCTTTGATAAAGGAGCAGGTATTTACGATAATAATATCCGCCTCTTCGGGCGCTGCGAGTCTTATGCCGTCAGACACCAGCACACCTGCCATGATTTGTGAATCAACAAGGTTCTTTGCGCATCCCAGGCTGATAAAGCCGACTGTTATTG
The DNA here is from genome assembly GCA_042565725.1 of Verrucomicrobiota bacterium. GTDB lineage: Bacteria > Verrucomicrobiota > Kiritimatiellia > UBA8416 > JBHORK01 > JBHORK01. The sequence continues at coordinate 11,234 of JBHORK010000041.1, read as the reverse complement.
AAACATCTAGCATTCAACATCCAATACTGACGGGTTCACGTTCGTAGACTAAAAAGCGGTAATATCTCGGCTTTGCCTCGACACATGAACTTCCAACACCCAACGTCGAAGTGTTTATTGTTCTTTTATTTCGATGTTCAATGTTGAGTGTTCGATGTTCGACGTTCAATTACACCCCTTATACTAAAATCTTTCCGGATGAAGCACTAATCAAAATAGGGGGCAGGGGGTTCGACAGCAACCTGCAGATCTTTGCCCGTTTCCGGACCGGGAGAAGCAATGTCCGATTCTTGTTTCATGCAGCTATACAAGCTTGAAACCGTGAAAACAATAACTATGAGAATGCCGAGTATAATGAAAGAGTATTTCAATGGAGCTTTGGAGAAGGAATTCCAGCGTTGATCCGGTCCTATATTTCGTAATGCATTAATCAGGAGGCGTAGTTTTTCATTTATTATTCGGAAGCCTTTTTTTGTTAACTGTATAGTCTGTTGCGTTACCTTTGTTATAAGTGATTTGCCATCGGAAATGGCCTGTGTGAAGGTGGATGCTTCTTGCGCTGCATCGAGTTGTATGTTGCCTCTTTCAACATGTTCGAAAAGATCCGGTTCTTCATTGTCTGCAGAGACTGGCTCCGGAAGCGGTTCCGTTTTAGCCGGTTCTTCGTGAGCTTTACTTCGCCGTTTTGATAATTTTGACAGTGAAGATTCTGCGAAATCGGTAATTTTGCTGAATAACGAAATTTGCTCTGTTTCGGCAGTGTCTGAATCCTCCGAGTCCTCTTCTGTTGTTGAGAGAGTCTTTGGGGATTCAATAACAGGCTCAGGCAGTGAAACGGAATTCGACTCGTTCTCGTCCATTATAAAGGCGGGTTTCGGGTTGGCGAATCGAAGCATGTATTCGTTTATCAATGGTTTGGGATCAAGACCAACTGCTTCGGCATACATTCTGATAAAACCTTTGCCGTAAATAGGGGCGGCTACTCTTCTGAAATCTTCACGCTCAAGGTCTTCCACGATCTGGACCATCATTCTGGTGGAAGCCGCAACTTCCGAAGCGCTCATTTTCTTTTTTAAACGAGCATCATGTAATTTTCTTCCAAGTGACATAATAAGATGGTTAATGGTTGATTGTTGATGGTTGATGCCGGTAATACATTTTTTACTCTTCTGACTGTTCTTCTGTCGGTTCTTCTGACTGTTCTTCTGTCGGATTATCGGGAATATCGCCGTCAAGATCAATAAGGATTTCACGCGGATCCGAACCTCTTGGCGGTCCGACCATACCGCGTTCTTCGAGAATATCCATTATTCGCGCGGCTCGGGTATACCCGATCCTTAATCTTCTTTGCAAAGAAGATGTAGATGCTCTTTGTGTTTCCTTAATAACTTGAATTGCGGTATTTATCAAGTCTTCGTCTTCTTCGGCTTCTTCTATATGAGCTCCTTTCTTTTCGATCTTTTGCTTGATCTCGATTTCATACATAGGTTCACCCTGTGCCTTAATAAACTCCACAATATCCCGGATTTCCTGATCTTTGCAAATTGCGCCCTGTGCTCTGGTAAGTTTGCTTGTGCCTGGCGGCAGGAACAGCATATCTCCAGAGCCAAGAAGCTTATCGGCGCCCATAGTGTCGAGAATTGTTCGACTATCGACTTTCTGGGCCACCTGGAAAGCTATGCGGGCCGGGAAATTGGCCTTAATCGTGCCGGTAATCACATTTACGGATGGTCGTTGAGTTGACAGGATCATATGAATACCTACCGCCCTTGAAAGCTGGGCAAGACGAGCGATACAGTTTTCGATTTCCATCTGGGCCGCGAGCATGAGATCGGCCAGTTCATCTATAACGATAACTATATACGGTATTTTGTCTGGCGGTTCGTCTTTTTTCTCTTCTTTGGCAGATTCAGGATCGAACATATCCTGTTGTTTTGGTATGACCCTGTTGTTATAAGTTTCGATATTGCGCACACCCACTTTTGCAAATAATTTATACCGTTTTTCCATTTCATTTATTGCCCAGCGGAGGCCGAACACTACTTTTTTGGGATTGGTTATTACCGGTACAACCAGATGAGGTAAGCCGTTATAAACTGAAAACTCAACAATTTTGGGATCAATAAGCATTAACCTCATCTGATCCGGTGTTTTCGACATAAGCAAACCGGTGAGCAAAGTATTCATGCAGACCGTTTTGCCGGCCCCCGTGGCGCCGGCAATAAGGAGATGCGGCATTTCAGCCAGATCGCCCACAATATCGTTCCCTGCGACGTCCTTGCCCAAGGCAAGAGGCAGGGTCGCTTTGCCTGCCTGCCACGTTTCGCTTTCAATAATTTCACGCAGATATACCGTATTGGCTGTTATGTTTGGAACCTCGATTCCAACTACTCCCTTGCCGGGAATTGGCGCTTGCACTCTTACGCTGGTAGATTTCAGCGACAATGCCAGATTATTGCTGAGCCCCGCTATACGTTCAACCCGCACACCCGGTGCAGGAAGCAGTTCGTAACGGGTAACAACCGGTCCCTTCTGGAAATTGGTAACCTCTGCTTCAATTCCGAATTCCGCCAGCGTCTCTGTTAAAATCCGTGAGGTAGTGGTGGTGTCTACCTTTATGGCTTTCTCTCCTGATGACTGTACTTTTTCCGCCAATAAATCCAGCGGCGGCAGTTCAAACATAGAAGAAGCGGTTGCTGTTTTTTCCGGTTCGGATGAGGGTTTCTCTTTCTGGCGTTTCCATTTTTTCTCTTTTTCTACCACGCGGGGTTTGGGCTGTTCCTGTTCGGGCTCCGGTTTGGGCTCGGCCTGTTTCGGTCTGGTGCGTTCAATTCGTTCTTGTTTCTGAATAGTTTTTTCAAGACGTCGGCGTTGTTTTTCTATTACCCGCCCTTTTTTTTCTATCAGCTGCATCTTGTCCTGCCGTTGTTCCCAATAAACCCGAAATCTCTCAATTCCGCGTAAAAATAAACTACCTACGCGGCGGCCAACAGCAATAATGTTTCCCGTGCCCGCAAACATCAGAAGAGAAACCGCAAGAAGGGACCATATCAAGATACCTGTTCCGACAGGACTCAATAATTTTATAAGGAAACTTCGTATTATAAGATAGCCGGATATCCCTCCGGCATCATCTATATTCAGGTTTCGACACGTTTGAACCCAAGTTGCTTCGTAAAGTTCCGCAATCCACGCCAGAGCAATTATCATTACAATGCCCCATAAGGCCCTGGGCCAGAGACGGTCCTCTTTTCCCAATATCAGAATAACACCAAACAACAGGCAGTAAACGGGAACGAAATATGCTCCAACGCCCAAAGCCGTGAATAAAATAAACGAAAGCCATGCGCCGATTGGCCCAATAAGATTGGCGGGAGGATTATTAGGAGGATCTTGCAGCATGCCGATATCCTGCCAATCATATGAAAAAAGACTAAGCGTAATAAAAAGACATAACGGAAGCAATAAACACACACCTATCCATCGAAAGGCTGGTGTTGTTTCTTCATTACTTTTCGCCATAAGTTTACTCCGTAGAAATTGTTCCCGGGACTGATCGAATCATCCGCCATACCGCAATTAAAGATCAACCATTAACCATACGTTGTCCGAAATCTTTTCGGACAACGTCTAATTACGGCTGTTTGAAAATAACATTAATTGATTTGGGCTCAACAAGAGAATTTACATCTGTACCTGACGGCAGATGAACTTGCACCGGCAGATCGTAAGAGCCGGGCTCATTAATCTCTGAGCAATCCACAAAAATTAATATAGCATTTTCCTTTATGCCATCCAGCACCTCAGGTCTGCCCTGCAGGGTAACTTTCACTGTTTCTGGGTTGAGTAGTGCTATGTCGGGGGCAGTGCCCGATTTCATGACCGTCTGCACAAGAACATTTGTCAGGTCTCTGCTGACGGATTCCGTTGCGATATTAACATGAACTGTAATCTCAGGAGGTTCAATTCGGGACACACCGGTATCGGTTGGCGGAAGCACACGGACACGTTTTGTAAAGGATTCAACACGCCCGTCTACATCTACAGGCTCTGTTGTTACGGGTTTATTCTCGTCATATAATCTTCTCTTGGAACCATGTATTAAAACAAAATGGGGCTCATAGCTGTTAACTTTCGCCTTTCCGATCAGCGGGGTATTTATGATTCGGGGTTCGGATACATCAAAATTCTTTGCTACTTCCCGGTCAAATGTTAACGTTACCGTTTCCGGTCGGATCTTCTTTTTTGTAATGCCGGGGGCCCCTTCAATATTTCTTGGTGTGATGGTTATTTTTTCTGAACCGTCAGGGTTATTGGCGCTTGATTTGACAACTGCCTTTACTTGTTTCAGGTCCAGCCGCTGCAGATCATATTCCGAACCGCGAAAGGTAACTCTCACTGTTTTGGGGTCCTGTGAATGGATTGCGATCTTTTTTTCAAGTTTAACTTCAAGCGGCACTTCTAGTTTTATTTCATTGCTGGTAGTGCTGGTAACAGCGTAATAAGTAATTGACGCCAGGAGCAATGCCAGTAATTTCAGGGCCCAGTTATTCATAAGGGCTTTTTCGAGCCATTTAAATTTATTCGCCACTTCTTTTCTCCTGTTCGACCAAGCCTTCCGATTTTGCAATACCTTCGGGAGTTAAATCCAGTTGTTCCTGTGCCCTGCGCCATGCACTGTCCGACTTTTTGCCTCTCAACAGAAGCGCCGACAGGAATCGTTTTAATCGCTCGTCATCCAGGCTCTGGCTCAACCTGCCTCGGTAACTGACGGAAATAGTTCCCGTTTCTTCAGAAACCACTATAACAATGGCGTCGGTTTCCTCGCTCAGTCCCACGGCCGCCCTGTGCCGGGTGCCGACCTTCTTATGCAATTCTTGGTTCTGGGACAAAGGAAAAATACAGGCGGCCGCCATAATCTTATTTCCACTGATAATAACGCCGCCGTCATGAAGTGGCGTATGAGGAAAAAAGATACTCGCAAGCAGTTCGGGCGCCACTTTGGCGTCCAGTCTGGTTCCAGTCTCCTGAATCGCCCGGGTTCCTATTTCCCGTTCGACAGCAATGAGAGCCCCGACCTTTTGTTCTGCCAATATGACAACAGCCTGTACGATATGATCAACAAGACTTCGTTTTTCGACAGAAGCTGAGAACACAGGCTGTTTTCCTAGTTCAGCCAGAGCACGTCTTATTTCCGGCTGAAAGATAATAAGCAGAGCCAGACCCAGCACAACAGAAAAACGGCGAAGTATCCAGTGCAGAGCATTAAGATGGAAAGTCTGGGTCAGGCCTATCAGAATGGCCAGAAAAAGAGCAAGGCCAACCAGGATCTGGGCGCCGCGTGTGCCTTTAAAAAAAAGGAACAGGTAATAGAAGGCACAGGCCAGAACAATAACCTGAACAGATATATTGATCCAAATCCACATGTGTTTATCTTCTTTTCTCTTTGAGAACCGCTATGACCCGCACAGCGTCAAAGGATTCTCTTGCGTCATGTACCCGCATCACGTGCGCGCCTTTAAGGGCGCAAAACGACAAGGCTGCTAGAGAGGCGGGAAGCCTTTTATCCGCTTTTTTACACCCTGTAAGTTTACCAAGGAAACTCTTGCGCGACAAGCCAACAACTACAGGAAACCCCAGCTCTGCCAGCAATTCCAGGCCCGCAAGCAGTTCGACATTCTGATCAACTGTCTTACCAAAGCCTATGCCGGGATCCACGGCAAGCGTATCGCGATTCACCCCTCTGGCGATCAAATTGTCAACACAGGCCTTAAGGTAATCACGAACCTCAGTAACCACGTCGTCATACTGAGGGTTATCCTGCATGTTGTGTGGAGTTCCTTTCATGTGCATAAGAACTACACCCGCTCCCGTCTCAGCGGCAACACCAGGCATTTCCGCATCATGGTTCATGGCAGATACATCGTTAATTATCGAAGCACCTGCCTCTATGGCGCGATGCGCCACCTCTGCTTTCATAGTGTCAATTGAAATAACCGTGTCCGATTTTTCTTTAAGCTTTTCTATTACCGGGATCACTCTGCCGAGTTCAGTTTCTGTGTTAACAGCTTCCGCACCCGGTCTTGTGGATTCACCTCCAATATCAATGATGTCTGCGCCCTCCTTAACCATTCTCAAGCCGTGGTTAATAGCCGCCTCCCGGTCATAAAAGCGCCCCCCATCAGAAAAAGAATCAGGTGTTACATTCAGAATTCCCATAATTAATGGGCGTTCATTCAAAGAAAAAACATGATTACGACACTTCCACTTCAACATTGTCTGCGGATTCCTTTGTCTCTCCTTGTGTTGCACTGAATAAATCTTCCGATTCTATTTCTTTGTTATCTGACTCTGGCTGATCGTTATCCGCTGGTTTATTCTTTTCTTCTTTTTTCCTGTTAATCTCATCGCGCTCTTCTCCGGACAGAATGCGGCCGTATTCCACGATTTCTTCCACTTCCTTTCCGTCCAGTGTTTCCCGTTCCAAAAGCATGCTGACCATCAATTCAAGTTTGTCTCGATGCTTAGTAATGATTCTTGTCGCGCATTTGTGGCTGTCCCTCAACAGTTTGCTGATCTCGGCATCTATTTTGCGAGCGGTTTCTTCGCTGTAATCCTGGGTTTTATTTATTTCGCGGCCCAGAAACATCAATTCCTGATGTTCGCCAAATGTTTGCGGTCCAAGCGACTCGCTCATTCCCCAACTGCATATCATGAGTCTTGCAATACGAGTGGCCTCTTTTAAGTCCGAACTTGCGCCTGAAGTAATATCCTCAAGGATTATCTCTTCTGCGACTCGTCCTCCCATAAACACCGCGAGATCACCCAGAAGTTTCTTTTTTCCTTCCAGATATCGATCTTTGTCGGGCAAAGACATTGTAGCGCCCAAAAACATCCCGCGCGGAATGATGGTAACTTTATGCAATGGTTCAGTCTCTTTGATTTTTATTTGAACGAGGGCATGACCGGCCTCATGGTATGCGGTAAGTTTTTTGTCCTTCTCATCAAGTTTTCTGCTGCGCCGTTCACGTCCCCATCTGACTTTATCCCGGGCTTCCTCCATGTCCTCTAGATCAACAGCGTCTTTATCCTGCCGTGCTGCCAGGAGAGCGGCTTCATTGAGCAGATTTTCGAGATCGGCCCCGGAAAATCCGGGTGTTCCTCTAGCGATGCGGCGCAGATCTTTCTCAGTTTGAAGTTTGATTTTTTTAGAATGGATTTTCAGGATAGCTTCACGGCCATCTATCATGGGCAGGTCCAGAACAATCTGCCTGTCGAACCGACCGTGTCTGAGAAGCGCCGGATCCAGAACATCAGGACGGTTTGTAGCCGCCAGAATGATTACTCCTTCCTGAGTATCGAACCCGTCCATTTCAACAAGCAGCGCATTAAGGGTCTGTTCCCGCTCGTCATGACCGCCGCCAATACCCGTAAATCGGCTTCGTCCCACAGCGTCTATTTCGTCAATAAATATTATACACGGAGCACTTTTTTTGCCCTGTTCAAACATATCACGGACACGCGACGCCCCTACTCCGACAAACATTTCCACAAAATCAGAACCGCTGATGCTGAAAAACGGCACATCGGCTTCGCCCGCGATTGCTTTTGCCAGTAATGTTTTCCCTGTGCCGGGAGGCCCCATAAGCATAACGCCCTTGGGAATTCGGCCGCCAAGTTTCTGGAATCTTTTCGGATCCTTGAGAAAATCTATTATCTCCTGCACCTCTTCCTTTGCTTCATCAACACCGGCTACTTCTTTAAATGTAACTTTGTTTTTGTCGCGATTAAGCATTTTCGCCCGGCTTTTACCAAAACTCATCGCACCATGTCCAGCCGCCCGAATCTGACGCATGAAAAGAAAATAAAGTATGCCGAAAATCAGGACTATAGGCAGAACACTGCCGATCATTTGAGTAATAAGAGGGTTTGTGTTTTTGACAACGAAAGGAACTTTATTCTCCATCAACCGTTTCCGTTCCTCGTCAGGGTCGGCAATACTCACTTTGAACTTAATGACCTTCTGTCCGTCAATCTCTTTTTCAGATATCAGTTCTCCCCGAATGTATGGAGCGGCAGGATCTTTCATGATCTTGCACTGGCTTATTTCTCCATTTTCAACGAGCTGCACAAAATCAGGTCCTGATTCCGCAAGGTACGGGATTTCCTTGTAAGCATCTTTCTGGCTGGTAAACCACCGATATGTAAACAATATCATCGCAAAGATTATAACCCATACGACAATAACCTTTATCGGCATTGGCGATGTGCCGGGATGTTTTGAAGGATTACTTTCCGGCCGTTCGGGTGTTTTTGGTTGTCCATGCTTATTTTCCATATGTCATTTGTTCCTTTGTTTGAATCTTTGTCTTTGGATAATACTACAAGGGATAAAGGAAAGGGTCAATATCAGAAGACAGGAGGCAGAAACGAAACGGGGAAACCGCGATATGGCGACACGGCGACACGGCGACACGGCGACACGGCGACGCGGGGAAAAAGAGAAGAGGAGAAAAGAGGGCAGGAGTCAGATTTTTTCGACGCGAATCTGGAATGCGGGTCTGGTTTCGTCTTTTACTTCCCAGCCGCGCGCGACACGATAACCCGGAACCCAGACAATCTCTCCGCCGCATTCGAACAACGGTATTGTTCTGCGCTGTTCACGGGGTGTTTTTTCATCTACAAAAATATCTTGAACCTTTTTACTGCCGTTTATTCCCAATGGTTTCATCCTGTCTCCATTGCGCCATGATCTAACGTATATTCTGCGGTTTCGAACTGAAGAGGATGCAATGGATGCTTTTGCAGGGAATGTGCCGGGCCGTTTCTTTCGGTCTTTTACAAGACCGGACTCGCGAACTATAACAACACGAAATCCTGTATTACTTAAAACAGTCTCACCCGGAACATTCAGGGCATGCCGAAAATCCTTTGGCGGGACAATATCACGCCGTTGTCCAATGGATAATTTGTCATCCTGTTTTCTGACCATCCAGTTATCAACAATATCGATCCGACCGTTTTTCTTTTTTGCGAGAAGAAGACCGCCTATTTGATCAACTGTTTTAAAATCAATAAGTTCTGGCGGAACACCTGCCTGACTAAGCCATGATCTGAAAACACGACGTCTGAGGGCGGGAGAATAAGAAAGCAAAGGCGCAAGGCAAATGACACAAGGCGAATTAGTTTTGCAACGGGTCAGAATAGCTTGCGCCTGATTATCAAGACATATGTCTTCTTCACGAATAATTTCTGCAGTTCTCAGCAATGCGTCTTTGATTCGTGGATTCAGGCGGGCTTCGAGCAGAGGCATGATTTCATGACGAATTCTATTACGAAGAAAAGATGTATCGTAATTTGACTTATCTTCTCTCCATTTAATTTTTTTCGAGTTAAGAAAAGTTAAAATCTCTTTTTTGGCAACATCAAGCATCGGCCGGATAATTTTCACATCCTTGATCACGGTTTCACGCTTAATTCCGCTCAACCCGCCCGGACCCGCACCACGGGCAAGTTTTAAAAGCACCGTTTCCGCCTGGTCATCGGCAGTATGGGCTGTTGCGACAGCATCCGCGCGTATTTTCCGGGCTGTTTTTGTCAGGAAAGAGTAACGTGCCTCGCGTGCCGCCATTTCGAGCGATATGCCTTTGCGTCGAGCCAAACCGGGAACATTGAAACGGCTTTCTTCATAACGAATTCTCAGTCGTTTCGCGAGCTGCTTGACAAACGCGGCGTCTTTATCGGCTTCACTACCGCGAATACAGTGATTCAAATGGGCCGCGGTCAGCTTGATTTTAAGAGTGGACTTTAATTCTTTCAGCACATACAGAAGTGCAACGGAATCGGCGCCGCCGGAAACAGCGACAAGGATATGCTGACGGGAAGAGAATAGACGGTACTCTTTTATGGATGAGTAAATTTTCTTAATCATTCTTTGTAGGCTATTGATCGAATTTTTTCTGCTGCTTCTTTGATTTCCGCCAACTGTTTCTGCGTGATACTCTGCTCACCGTCACACAGGGCATTTGCAGGGTTATTATGCGTTTCAATAAGCAATCCGTCAGCGCCCGCAGCCACCGCAGCAAGGCTTACGGCCTTTACACTGGCACGATACCCGGTTGAGTGTGATGGATCGAAAACAATGGGTAGGTTTGACTCTCGCTTAAGCACTGCTATAGCCCCAATGTCTGGCGTATTACGCTGGAATTTTCCCTCTTCAAATGTTCGAATTCCACGCAGGCAAAGGATAACGTTGGGGTTGCCGTTAGAAACAATGTATTCAGCGGCAAGAAGAAAATCTTTTAATGTTGAGGATTCACCACGCTTAAGAAGGATAGGTTTTTTAGTTTCTTTTGTCAGCAAGCCCAGTTCCTGCAGGAATCCATAAGACTTCATGTTCCGTGTGCCTACCTGAACGATATCAGCATAATCTATTACATTCTCCAATACATTTTTATTTTCCAGAGTACCGTCTGGGTTCATATGTCGATGAAGTCCTGTTGCTTCGGTAATTATTCTTAAGTTGAATTGATCACGTGCTTTGGCCAGAAGATCAAGGCCTTCAATTCCCATTCCCTGAAAGCTGTACGGTGAAGTCCGAGGCTTATAAGCGCCGCCGCGCATAATCTTGATACCTGTTCCGGAAACATATTTTGCAATAGCCATAACCTGTTCTTCTGATTCAAGCGAACATGGTCCGGCCATAATAACCAAAGATTTTCCGCCTATTTCAGTATCTCCGACTTTTACTGTTTTTGTTGCTTTTACATATGCTTTAGCATCTTTAGCATATTCACGTGATACCAGTTTATAAGGCTTGGAGATACGTATAACCTTGTCCACTCCGTTGAGCTCTGCAAAATAACTTTCCTCAACATTGCTTAAATCACCTAGTACGCCGATAATGTTAATGCCTGTTTGGCCGTGGATGATTTCGTGATCAAACCCTTTGCCGGCAATCCTGTCCAGAACAGCCTGCTCCTGCTCCAGGGTCGCATTTTTTGCCATATGAATAATCATGATATCCCCTGCAAACTCTTTTCCGCCCCTTCTAACCTATAATATCGACCCCATCCATATACGGAACAATAGCTTCAGGCAATGTTATTGATCCATCAGCCTGCTGACCATTCTCAAGTATTGCAACAACAAGACGGGGAAGCGCAACGCCTGACCCGTTCAAAGTATGAACGAATTGCGCCTTGCCTTTTTTATCTCTGTAACGTATTCCGGCC